>JBBRAW010000107.1:0-12111 GCA_038206385.1 Bacteroidia bacterium
ATGTTTACATTGAAAGGAGTAGAGTGTTTAGCATCTTGCGGATCAGCACCAATGATGCAAGTAGGAGAGAAGTATCATGAGTTTCTTACGCCTGCAAAAATTGATACGATACTTAATGAATATCGTCAAACAACTACTGAGGCTATTTCACATTGGGCAAAAAATGAAATTAAAGCAAATTAAATTATTGTAATGAGTATTATAAAACCCATATTTATTAAAACTGAACCAGGCTTTAAATTATTTATAAAATTTTCAGATGGTAATGAAGGTATAGTTGACCTTTCTGATTTAGTAGGTATCGGTGTCTTTAAAGAATGGATCAATAATGAACTATTTAATAAGGCTTATATTGATGTGACTGGCGCTATAACATTGAATGATGAATTGGATATTTTTTCAGATGCATTGTATGAAAAAATAATAAAATCAAAGAGATTCATAGGCAAGAATAGTGTAAATTGAGAATAGAATAATTTTACGTAATGAAAGATTGAGTTTGATAGAGCCTTTAAAATAGTATGTTTTAAATTATGGGAATTAAATTACTAACGAATAATATTGACGTTGCAGGTATTCAGAAAATGGATACTTACAGAAATAATGGCGGATACGATATGCTCAAAAAAGCATTGTCGATGACTCCAGATGCAATCGTTGAAGAAGTAAAAAAATCTGGCCTACGTGGACGAGGTGGTGCAGGATTTCCTACTGGAATGAAATGGAGTTTTCTTGCAAAGCCAGAAGGTGTTCCTCGTTATTTAGTTTGTAATGCAGATGAAAGCGAACCTGGAACATTCAAGGATCGTTATATGATGGAACGTATTCCGCACATGCTCATTGAAGGAATGGCAATCGGAAGTTTTGCTTTAGGATGTCGCACATCATACATTTATATTCGTGGAGAATTAATGTATGTTTATCATATTTTACAAAAAGCAATTGATGAAGCGTACGCTGCTGGATTTTTAGGAAAAAATATTTTAGGTAGTGGTTTCGATTTTGATTTACATGTGCATTGTGGAGCAGGAGCATATATCTGCGGAGAAGAAACGGCGTTAATTGAATCTCTAGAAGGTAAACGTGGAAACCCTCGTATTAAACCACCATTTCCAGCGATAAGAGGTTTATGGGATTGTCCTACTGTTGTTAATAATGTGGAAACATTAATGGCAGTAGTTCCTATCATAAAATTAGGTGGTGATGAATATGCTAAAATTGGAATTGGAAAAAGTACAGGAACAAAATTAATATCAGCATGTGGACATATTAATAAACCTGGAATCTATGAAATTGAATTAGGAATTCCTGTTGAAGAGTTTATTTATTCTGATGAATATTGTGGTGGAATTAGAAATGGAAAAAAATTAAAAGCAGTTGTTGCTGGAGGTTCTTCTGTTCCTGTTTTACCTGCTGAATTAATATTGAAATTGGCAAATGGCGAACCGCGATTAATGTCCTACGAATCATTAGGAGACGGTGGATTTGCAACAGGAACAATGATGGGTTCGGGAGGATTTATTGCGATGGATGAAGATACTAGCATCGTAAAAAATCTCTGGACATTCGCACGTTTTTATTATCACGAAAGTTGCGGACAATGTAGTCCTTGTCGTGAAGGAACTGGTTGGATGGAAAAAATTCTGCATAAAATTCTTGACGGGCATGGTAGCATTTCTGACATCGATTTGCTGTGGGATATTCAATCAAAAATTGAAGGCAAAACAATTTGTCCATTAGGTGAAGCAGCAGCATGGCCAGTTGCAAGTGCAATACGACATTTCAGAAGTGAATTCGAAGAGTATATTCGTAATCCACAAAATATAAAAGAAGATCATCATTATTACCGGTTGAATAATATCTCGCCGGAATTAGTATAAGCAAATTACACTATGCCGAAAGTCACCATCGACGGTCAGTCAATTGAAGTACCAGAAGGAACAAGTATCCTTCAAGCAGCGCGTATGATAGGCGGAGATATTGTTCCACCTGCAATGTGTTATTATTCGAAACTAAAAACGAGTGGAGGATATTGCCGTACTTGTATTGTTAAAGTTACGAAAGGCTCAGAGAAAGATCCTCGTCCAATGCCAAAGCCTGTTGCATCTTGTCGCACCAATGTGATGGATGGAATGGAAGTGCAAAATATTACCGCTCCCGATTTAGTGGAAGCAAGAAAAGGTGTTGTCGAATTTTTATTGATCAATCATCCGCTCGATTGTCCTATTTGTGATCAAGCAGGAGAATGTGATTTGCAAAATTTAAGTTATAGTCATGGTATCGAAAAATCACGTTACGAATTTAAACGTCGTGAATTTGAAAAGATAGATATCGGTGAGAATATTAAATTGCACATGACACGCTGCATCCTTTGCTATCGTTGTGTAAAGGTTGCTGAACAAGTTTGCGAAAGCCGAGATCATGGTGTAATTGGAAGAGGTGATGTTGCAGAAATTAGTACCTATATCCAGAAAGCAGTTGATAAAGATTTTTCTGGAAACATGATTGATGTTTGTCCTGTTGGTGCATTAACGGATCGCACTTTTAGATTTAAAAGTCGTGTTTGGTTTACCAAGCCAATGAATGCACATCGTAACTGTTCAAAGTGTTCAGGTAAAACAGTTGTGTGGTTAAGTGGTGATGACGTTTTACGTGTTACTGCAAGAAAAGATAAATATGGTGAAGTTGAAGAATGGATCTGTAATGAATGTCGTTTTGAAAGGAAAGAAACAAAAGATTGGAACATCGAAGGTCCACGACATATCGATCGTCAATCAGTAATTGCGCAAAATCATTACGAAGTGAAAAAGCAATTAAAGATTGATGTTTCGAATCAAAAACTTCTTGGTGAAAAAGCACATAACGAGGAATAGTTAAATATTATTTTCTTCAATTAATGAAAGAAGAATTACAATAGAGCGAATAAAATATTATGGAATTTATACTCTTCAAATTAGTTTTAGTGATTGCAGTTTTCGTTGCATCGTTGTTGATTGCAATGTATTCAACTTATGGTGAACGAAAAATTGCTGCATTCTTTCAAGATCGATTAGGACCGAATAGAGCAGGTCCATTTGGTTTGTTGCAACCTCTCGCTGATGGCGTGAAGATGTTTATGAAAGAAGAAATTATTCCTACCAATGCAGATAAGGCCTTGTTTATTTTAGGTCCTTGTATTATGATGATGACTGCCTGTATGACAGGAGTTGTAATTCCATGGGGAAATAGTTTAATTATCGGCGGACAAGAATACATGATGCAGATTACTGATATTAATATCGGAATTTTGTATGTTTTTGGTGTTGTTTCAATTGGAGTTTATGGAATTATGATTGGTGGATGGGCATCTAATAATAAGTATTCATTGATGGGTGCTATTCGTGGTTCATCACAAATGATAAGTTATGAATTAGCGATGGGACTTGCAATCATCGCATTAATAATGACAACAGGAACATTGAGTATTCGTGAAATGGTGCAACAACAACATGGCGCACATTGGAATGTTTTTTATCAACCATTAGGATTTTTACTTTTTATCATCTGTGCTTTTGCAGAATGTAATCGTACACCATTTGATTTACCCGAATGTGAAACAGAATTAGTTGGAGGTTATCATACCGAATACAGTTCGATGAAACTTGGATTTTATTTATTTGCTGAATACATTAATATGTTCATCAGTTCTGCAATCATTGCATCGCTTTATTTTGGAGGATACAACTTCCCATTTCTTGGAAGTTTAGGATTATCACATAACGCATTAAGTTTGCTTGGAACGGCAGTCTTCTTTGGAAAAATATTCTTCTTTATCTTTTTGTTCATGTGGGTACGTTGGACAATCCCACGTTTCCGTTATGATCAGTTGATGCACTTAGGATGGAGAATTATGATTCCTCTCGCATTGTTTAATATTCTTCTTACAGCACTTGTTGTATTGTGGAGAAGCGGACAATTAGGTTGAAAAATAATTTGATTTAAATTGTAGATTATAAATTATAGCAATTGCAAAAGAAGGAACTTATAATTGTTGGAGGTCCAAATGGTTCTGGCATAACTACTTTTGCATTAACGTTCTTAAAAGAAAATAAAGGATATAAATTTCTCAACTCTGATGAAATTGCAAAAGAGTTAACAGGAGATTCTTTAGGTGGTGGAAATATTAGTGCGGGAAAAATTTATTTCAAGCGACTTGCTGAAGCAAAAGCAAAACATCAATCTATTCTTCTAGAATCAACCATGTCGGGATTGTTCTTGAAGAAGTTATTAAAAGAATTTTAAAAAGAAAGTTATTCAATCAAGTTAATATTTATTGTTCTTAATAATCCTGAAGTGTGTATTCAACGAATAAAACATCGTGTTATTCATGGTGGTCATTATGTTACTGATGTTGATGTGCGAAGACGATTTCTACGAGGCAAATCTCACTTCTGGAATTCATACCGTAGCATTGCAGATCAATGGTTGTTGTATAACAATTCGGAATCAGGATTTGAATTAGTTGCGGTAGGAGAAAAATCTAATTTCATGATTGCTCATGAATCATTGTTTAATAATTTCATTCTAAACCTTGAAGGAAATGTATAAAATGAATTTCAATAAAATAAAAAATAAGGATCTATTCCGTGAAGCATTCGAATTTGCTGCTATTGGAAATAGAGGTGTTCAAAAAGCAATTCTTGAAAGTAATCGTTTGAGAGTAGCAACAGTATTTGCTGTGATGGATGCTATATTTTATAGAATGCCCGATGGAACCATTACATCAAAAAGTCCTTACAAGAAAATTGTTCAGAAAAAGAAAAATTAATTATTGATTCTGATCAAAAAAAATTAAAATTAAATGCAACTTACCAATAGATCTAAAATAGTAGTAAATAAGGAAATGTCGTTGATGGAACGATTGTATTTACCTGCAATTGCTGGTGGAATGATGATCACCTTAAAACATTTCTTCCGTAAATCAGTAACGATAAATTATCCAGAAGAAACGCGGCCGATGGCTCCAGTTTATCGTGGCTGGCACGTTCTAAAGCGCGACGAACAAGGACGTGAAAACTGCACTGCTTGTGGCTTATGTGCCGTTGCTTGTCCTGCCGAAGCAATCACAATGACAGCTTCTGAACGAAAAAAGGGAGAAGAAAACCTCTATCGTGAAGAAAAATATGCATCTATTTATGAGATCAATATGTTGCGTTGCATTTATTGCGGATTGTGTGAAGAAGCTTGTCCTAAGGAGGCTATCTTCCTAACTGATAGACTTGTACCTTCAGGTGTGGAAAGGGCAAGTTTCATCTATGGCAAGGATAAATTAGTAGAAGGAGTTGAAGCAGATCAGCGAATCGACATCGGAAAGCGAACAAAAGCGCATCGTAAAATATAAATCACTTTTTCGGTAATGGCGGATGTGTTATTTTCGCCACCCGGTTAAGTCAACTAAAATCATTGGAACCAAGTTTGCCATTTTATATTCTTGCCACATTATCAGTGTTTAGCGCATTGATGGTTGTGTTATCGCGAAAGCCGGTACATAGTGTATTGTATCTCATTTTTTGCTTTTTCACAATCGGCTGTCACTACTTGCTACTAAATGCACAATTCCTTTTTGCAGTACATATCATTGTGTATACAGGTGCCATCATGGTGCTCTTTCTTTTTTCTATCATGTTTATAAATATGAATAAGGAATCGGAGCCTCATAAAAACACACTCATCAAAGTTGCAGCAGGAGTATTAGCTGGATTATTATTCCTTGTTTTACTTGAAGCAACAAAAGGTGCCGAAACATTAGGACCTCCATCACCAAACGAAAGTTATAGTACCGTTGCTAATCTTGGTAAAGTACTCTATGGAAAATATCTATTACCCTTCGAAATTATTTCTATCATGCTGCTCTCTGCCATGGTGGGTGCAGTAATGCTAGGTAAAAAAAGTGTTGATTAAGAACACATCGAAATGAATAATATACTACACGTCGTACCTCTTAGCTATTATGTAGCACTGTCGTCACTACTATTTACAATTGGTGTGATGGGAGTATTATTTCGTCGTAATGCGATTATCATATTCATGTGTATCGAACTTATGCTAAATGCTGTTAACTTATTGCTTACGGCTTTCTCTGCACAACATGGTGACGCAAGTGGTCAGGTAATGGTATTCTTTATCATGGCTGTAGCTGCGGCTGAAGTAGCTGTTGGGCTTGCAATTCTTGTAATGATTTATAATAATATTCGTACTGTTGATATCAATGAGCTTAACAAACTCAAATGGTAGATAAATTAGTAGCCATTAAATAATTATTTGGTTCGGAGATTTGGGTTACAACGTACTCCTCATAACTTCGAGACAAGACTAAATAAAGTAGAAATAAAAAACATGATTCAATTAGCTTGGCTGATACCGCTCTTTCCTTTACTGGGTTTCCTGGTGATAGGAATGCTGAACAAGCGTTTGCCGGTTAGGTTAAGTGGAGGAATTGCTAGTTTATCGGTATTCCTATCATTCGTTATTTCAGTAATTATTTTTAATGAGATGCGACAAGTAGGTTCTGTTCCCGAACGCGTTTTAATGTTTGATTGGATTAATGTTGGTGATTTAAATATTCCCTTTTCTTTTCTGATTGATCGATTATCCGTAATCATGTTATTGGTGGTTACAGGTGTTGGGTTTTTAATACACGTTTATTCAATTGGATACATGCATCATGAGCAAGATCATTCACGCTTTTTCTCTTACCTAAACTTATTCATTTTTTTTATGTTGCTCCTTGTTTTAGGTGCAAATTATATCGTGATGTTTGCAGGATGGGAAGGAGTAGGTTTATGCTCTTATCTCCTGATTGGATTCTGGTTTAAAAATACGGAGTATAATAATGCAGCGAAGAAAGCATTCATCATGAATCGTATTGGTGATTTAGGATTTTTGCTCGGAATATTTTTAATCTACACAACCTTTGGAAGTGTTAGTTATCAAGAAGTATTTAATGCTGCTAAAGGTTTTCCTGATGGTGATGCAGCAATCACTGCAATAACACTTCTTTTGTTTATTGGTGCGATGGGAAAATCAGCACAGATTCCACTTTATACATGGCTTCCAGATGCTATGGCAGGACCAACACCAGTTTCTGCATTAATACATGCAGCTACTATGGTTACTGCAGGTATTTATATGGTGATTCGATCTAACGTATTGTATTCATTAGCTCCATACTCTTCAGAGATCGTTGCAATTGTAGGTTTGGCAACTGCTGTATTCGCTGCAACAATTGGTTTGAAACAAAATGATATTAAAAAAGTATTGGCGTATTCAACGGTTAGTCAGTTAGGATACATGTTTGTTGCACTTGGTGTTGGCGCTTATGATACAGCATTGTTTCATGTGGTGATGCACGCATTTTTTAAAGCATTATTATTTCTTGGTGCGGGCTCAGTAATTCATGCAATGAGTGGAGAACAAGATATCCGTTACATGGGCGGACTAAAAAAGAAATTACCAATAACGCATATCACTTTTTTGGTTGGAACATTAGCAATTGCCGGAGTATTTCCTTTTGCAGGATTCTTTTCTAAAGATGAAATACTTTCAAAAGTATATGCCTTCTCGCCATTCATGTTTGTGGTATTAATGTTTACATCAGCATTAACTGCCATCTATATGTTTAGGTTGTATTGGTTAACTTTTTACGGATCTTTTAGAGGTACGGAACAACAACGTACCCATTTGCATGAGTCGCCATCAAGTATGACAATACCATTGATAATTCTTGCGGCACTTTCAACTGTTGGAGGATTTTTAGGAATGCCAGAAGTTTTCCATGCACCACATTATTTTAGCGAGTTCTTATCAACTATTATTTATCGCAAAGCAGAATTCAAATTACCAGAATCTTCAGAGATATTGTTGATGGGAGGATCTTTAACGATGGTAGTTTTAATAATTGGAATGACATACAATTATTACGTTAAAAAAGCTGCAATGCCGGAAACAAATGATAGTGAGTTGAGTGGTTTTCAAAAAGTGCTCTCTCATAAATATTATATCGATGAAATATATTCCATGCTCATAACAAAACCTATCGATTGGTTTGCAAGTTTTAGTTACAAGCGCATCGAATTAGGAGTAATTGATCGTTTTGTTAATGGATGTGGATATGTATTAAATGGAATTAGTTCACTTTTGCGTTATGTTCAAACTGGTAGTATCGGAACGTATGTTTTTGGAATGGTTATCGGAATTATTTTACTCGTTGCATTAACTATGATTCACTAACACGGCATGCTGACATTACTCTTGTTATTCATTCCACTTATTGCATCTCCATTATGCGCTGTTATTAGCCGTGATAAAGTAAAGTACTTTGCGTTGGTGGTAAGCTTACTTCAATTAGCAGCTACTGTATATGCATTCACTTTATTTAAATCAGATATCGCCAATCAATTCGGAGTTAATTATTGGTGGATTCAATCTTTAGGAATCGCTTTTAAAGCAGGTTTTGATGGCATTAGTATATTAATGGTAGCACTCACTAATTTTTTATTGCCATTAATTATACTTTCATCCTTCAGAAATGAAAACGAAAATCCAAAAGCATTTTACGGATTAATACTCTTCATGCAATTTGCATTAGTTGGAGTGTTTACTGCATTAGATGGTTTTCTCTTTTATGTGTTCTGGGAGTTAGCATTAATTCCAATTTATTTTATTTGCCTTATGTGGGGTGGAAAGGATAAAGTTAGAATTACCTTAAAGTTTTTCATCTATACTTTAGCAGGAAGCTTATTAATGTTGGTTGGTTTAATCTACCTCTATTTGCAAACACCAGGCATTCATACATTCGACATCCAAGCATTTTATAATTTAACTCTCACACCAGAAGCGCAAGGATGGTTGTTCTGGGCATTTTTTATCGCCTTCGCCATTAAAATTCCAATCTTTCCGTTACATACTTGGCAACCTGATACCTATACAGATGCTCCTACACAAGGAACCATGCTTTTGTCGGGAATAATGTTGAAAATGGGACTTTATGGAATGATTCGTTGGATGTTACCGATAGTTCCAATTGGAATTAGCGAATGGGGCCATTTTGCAATGATACTTTGCGTTATAAGCATTGTGTACTCTTCATTAATGGCGTTTGTTCAAAAAGATTTTAAACGATTAATTGCCTACTCTTCTATCGCACACGTTGGTTTAATTGCAGCAGGAATATTATCGCTAAACATTCAAGGATTGCAAGGTGCGATGATTCAAATGTTGAGTCACGGTGTAAACGTTGTTGGAATGTTTTTCATTGTTGATATCATTCAACGCAAAATGAAAACACGAAATCTTTCCGAACTTGGAGGATTAGCGAATAACTCGCCCATCTTTACAATACTTTTTATGATTGTTTTGTTGGCGTCAATTGCACTTCCTCTCACCAATGGATTTGTAGGAGAATTTTTATTGCTAAATGGTATTTATCAATACAACGCTTGGATCGCGGCATGTGCTGGATTAACAGTAATTCTCGGTTCAGTTTATATGTTACGTGCCTATCAAGCAATCATGTTAGGCGAACCAAATGCGAAGTATGCTGAATTTACAGGATTAAGTAAAATAGAAAAAATTATACTGGTATCTATTGTATCGGTAATCTTCATAACAGGAATATATCCAAAGCCAATATTCATTGTTGCTCAACCTGCGCTTGAAGATATCCTGGTACATATTAAAGACATCTACTAAAGTATGAATGCCTTAATAGTTTTAGCTTGTTTAGGAATTGTGGCAATGATGTCGGAAGTGTTAGGCTTTAAAAAGTTTTTACTTCCCATAGTTGCGCTTGGCCTGGTTTCAGTTATTGGTCTATTTGTTATGGATTGGAATACTGCAATTCGTTATTATAACGACATGCTTTATTTCGATAATTATGCAATCGCATTTTCAGCAATGGTTACTGTTTTAACAGCACTGTGGCTAATCATGTCAAAGGAATATTTTATATCTACTTCGAGTAAGGCAGAACATGCCGCACTCATTTTATTCTGTTTAACTGGTGCGATTGTGATGATCAGTTATTCGGATTTATCCATGTTATTTATTGGAATCGAAATATTATCAATCAGTTTATATGTTTTAGCCGCAAGTAATAAAAACGATTTAAGATCGAATGAAGCTGGACTGAAATATTTTTTGATGGGAGCTTTTGCAACTGGATTTCTGCTGTTTGGAATAACATTGATTTATGGCGCTTCTGGGAGTTTTAATTTGCAAGAAATCGCTAATTATATAAGTACTAATTCAGGGCATCTGCCCATGTTTGTATATGCTGGTGTTTTATTAATGCTTGTCGGATTGCTTTTCAAAGTGTCAGCAGCACCATTTCATTTTTGGGCTCCCGATGTGTATGAAGGTTCACCAACGCTTGTAACTGCATTCATGTCGACCGTTGTGAAGACAGCTGCCTTCGCTGCATTTTACAGGCTATTCGCAACTTGTTTCAGTGATTTATCAGGATGGTGGGGCGAAACAATAGCTTTTGTCGCGGCTCTCACTATGCTTGTTGGGAATGTTTTAGCTGTAATGCAGCAGAACTTTAAACGCATGTTGGCTTATTCAAGTATTGCACATGCAGGCTATATGTTAATGGCAATTGTTGCGATGAGTCATGTTTCTGCAGGAGCAATTTTCTTGTATACTACAGCTTATTCGGTAGCTAGCTTAGGAGCATTCGCATGTTTGCATACTTTGGGTGCAAATAACAATGAGAAAATTATTAATCTTAAGGGATTAATAGCAAAACAACCTTTAAACGCGGGTTTATTGTGCCTTGCAATGCTTTCATTGGCTGGAATTCCACCTTTAGCTGGATTTTTTGCTAAATATTATTTGTTTTATGGTGTAATTCAGAGTGGTTATTTATGGCTAGTAATGGTTGCTGTTCTGAGCTCATTAATTGGCGTTTATTATTACTTTAGAGTTATTTATACCATGTTTTTACCTCGTGAGGAGGAAGATGGTGTTCTCCCTCAAATTTCTGGAAGTCATAAAATATTGTTGACGATTGCAGCAATTTTATCCCTTCTAATGGGTATTTTTCCAGGAATTTTGCAAGGACTTCTTTAAGATATGCGCAGGGTCGGTTTCCTTTTTTTACCTTTGTCATTAGTTGCAACTCCGTAATTCATAAAAATCTTCAATTTTTCAAACACCTACTATGTCATTGTTAATTAAGTTAGGTATAACATTTCTTAAAAATACAAATTTGTTGTTTGGCGGCATTGTCATCTTTTTTTGTACAAATGCAAATGCAAGTTTAAATCTAGATTTTTATGGAAAGCACTTAAATCATTCCAATAAAATAGCATCACTTGCATTTGGATTAGGAGTAACTGTTTCCAATTTTAATGGTGTAAATATTAGTTGCAATGGCGTTAATGATGGTACAATTTCTATTGTCCCTTCTGGTGGCGTTAATCCTTATACTTATGTTTGGTCTAATGGTGCTTCGGTTGCAGATTTAATTGGATTACTCGCTGGAACTTATACTGTAACGGTTACAGATAATAATGGAGATACGGAATCAACTACAATTACATTAATAGAACCTAATCAATTAATCCTAACAAATTCGATTACGAATATTTTCTGCAACGGTGCATCAACTGGTGCAATTGATTTAACAGTTACTGGCGGCACAACAAATTATTCGTATGCTTGGAGTAATGGAGCAATCACACAAGATTTGAATGCCATTGCTGCAAATACATACACCGTAACAGTTACTGATGCGAATTCGTGCACTTCTACAACATCAGCAACCATCACACAACCTACTGCATTAAATTTATCGACCACAGTAACAAATGTTTTATGCAACGGTGCATCAACAGGCGCAATTGATTTAACAGTTACTGGCGGCACAACAAATTATTCGTATGCTTGGAGTAATGGTGCAATCACACAAGATTTGAATGGCGTTGTTGCAAACACATACACCGTCACAGTTACTGATGCGAATTCGTGCACTTCTACAACATCAGCAACCATCACACAACCTACTGCATTAAATTTATCGACCACAGTAACAAATGTTTTATGCAACGGTGCATCAACAGGCGCAATTGA
>JBBRAW010000108.1:0-12098 GCA_038206385.1 Bacteroidia bacterium
ATTCTTTTCAACGGACTGAAGTCCGTTGTTTATATGTGCCGATGCTACGCATCTGAGTTTCTCAATCATTTTGCTTTTTTATTTTCTTTAACGAACTGAAGTCCGTTGTTTATATGTGCCGATGCTATGCATCTGAACCGCTCAATCATTTTGCTTTTTTATTCTTTTCAACGGACTGAAGTCCGTTGTTTATATGTGCCGATGCTACGCATCTGAGTTTCTCAATCATTTTGCTTTTTTATTTTCTTTAACGAACTGAAGTCCGTTGTTTATATGTGCCGATGCTACGCATCTGAACCGCTCAATCATTTTGCTTTTTTATTCTTTTCAACGGACTTAAGTCCGTTGTTTATATGTGCCGATGCTACGCATCTTCTCTCATGTATCACTTTTATTGTCTTCCAAATTTTGTATTGTCTTCTTAGCTGACTCCAATCTAATTTTTTTATTCTTCTCTGTCATTTTTTCTTTAATCCATTTTTCCATGCTATGATGTAATGGAATAAGCAGCGATGCAATTGCAACCAATGCCATCAACATCAGCAAAAGAGAATGATGAGTTACTCTTTCTAAAAAGGGATGAATAAGAAGGTTGATAAATTCAAATACAATTAGTAATCCTAATATGCCAAAAAATGAAATCCATTTTTCGGTAACAATGATGCTACGACTGAGTAGAAAAAATAAAATAATAAATGATACAATACCGAGTGCAATTAATGCAAATTGAATATTTTGTTGGCGTTGCTGTTCTTCTTCTGATTTTTTTGCCGAATCTTCAATAACACGTAATTGCGCTTTAAATGCTAATGCCTGAATGGTATTAAGATTATTCTGATTAAAAATTAATTCTCTTATTTCCGATTCCACTTTGGAATAATAATAGGCACTGTCTATTTTATTTACTCTTTCAAACATGTCTCTCTTATATCCTGCTGCTAATAATTTGAAATTTAGATTTTGTGTATCACAAGCTACGTCCCAAAATTTTTCAGTTAGTAATTTTGCTTCATCAATCCTACTCCGCCCAATAAGGAAAGTAATGTACCTTTTGTAAAACACTTCCTTTCTAACTGTTATTGAGTCGGCCGCGTTTTTTGCTTTATTAAAATAAACATCTGCCAATTCATCCTCATTCATTTTGGAATATATAACAGACATTAAAGTTAATGTTTGAAGTTTATAAAGACGGAGTTTTAGCCGTTCGCTAGTTTGGAGTGCAGCCTGTGCATAATATAAAGCTGAGTCCAATTTTATTTTTTCCAAATAGTATGTTCCCATATTTCTTTGAAACTGCACTAACATATAATCGTGTTTTATAGAAGATTTATCAGGCAGATTTTCTCCACCTTTCTTTGTAAAATGAAAATACTCGTCATAATTTTTAAGGTAATAATATACACTGGATATGTCAAAATATAAAGAACTTATTCGTCGTTTGTCATTATATTTTTCAGCTAGTGGCAAGGCTTTAAAATAATATTCAAGCGCAGTAGTGTTGTCTCCCTTTTTTAGTGAAAAAAAATATCCAATCCAGTCATAACTGGTTGCAAGCAATGAATCATTTTTTAATTGTTGCGCTATCTGAAGTAAGTCAATACATACTGCGGAATCAATATTACTGCTGGCATAAGAATCCACGGTTTCTAAATATTTTATTGTAGCGGTGAAACGCTCTAAAGGTTTTTTATAATTGGCTAATGCAACTTTTGCACTGTCAACATTGGAGCTTTGCGCAAAAGCAATTTGAATACAGATAAGAAAGAAAATGAGTGATGTGATTTTTTTCATAGTTATTTTCTTCTTCTGTTTCTATAAATTACAAATACAATAACTATTAAAATTGGAATAATATAAATGAGTGACATTGGTTTTGATTTGCTAAATGTTTTTATTCTAAATGAGATTCTCTTTGTAATACTTTTAATAACTCAGTATTCAGTTCAATATATTTTTGAATATGAACTTGACGAGTTGATCGCATTCCATTTCTGCCATAAAAACCAAGAGTATTAACTATGCTAGCTCTATCTATTTTATCTAGTTGTTTAATTTGATTGGGGAAAAATTCATTGTTAGTTTCGTAGTCAATAGTTGCTTGAAAAATTATTTTATCATAATGATGCGTTATCAATTCTTCAAAATCGTAATCGTAATATTTAATTATGATTGGATTTAGATATTGCATCCTAACGTCAGACTCCAATTTTTGTCTGTCATTAATATTGTGGATAGCAACTGATACATCACCTACTAATTTTTGCTATTCATTATTTTTAAAATATCTTAGTGACCCGGAATTTTTTAATTGCTCCAACACCACAGTTCTTGGTTCAAAAATGGAAGGTGAACGAAAAAGAACTCCATAAAGAAAATTAATTTCAAAAGTTTTGGAAACAGTAGTTAGGCTACTATCCTTGAAATATTTCATACAATAATTGAGAGCATTTTCCTGCTTTGTTCTGTTATATACCTTTATTGCTGCTGTTGCTGAATCACTTTTAAGTTCTTCATAAAAACTTTTGGCAAGCTCTGCTGCGTGGTGTGTTTCCACTTTTTCTTCCCTATAATTCTCCACCAAAAATCCACAGAATACTGCAAGAAACAACATAAAAAATTCAAAGAAGTAATGCCAGAATTTTTTTTCGGGTGCTTTGTGTAAATGATGTGCGTAGCTTTCCATAATTTATTTATTCAAAATGATATTTCGATTGTAGTAATTGAATCAATCTTTCTGCATTTGCTCTTTTTTCATTTGCTAAATTATAATTGATTGTAAGAATTGCACGGTAGTAATGTAGCTGACCAATGAATTCGTTAATTGTAGACTAGTCATTTGTAAGCAATGCGGGATTGCCATTTGGCACATGAAATGCATAGGGATGTTTTTGAAGCATTTCTTGCAAAATAACGCCATCAAAAACTTTTGTAACAGCATTACAATAATAGGCCATTCTAGTTAATTGAATTTGTTCTTGTTGCTTTAAATCTTCCTGCTTAGAGTAGTAAGCGGAAACCGAATCAGCAACACTGGCATCATTAATCAAACGAAGTGATCCCGAACTTTTCATCTGCTCATAAGAACGGTCTGCAAGCTCAAAACGACCACCGCCAAGCGCAGTAATTACTCGTGCAAAATTATACATCGTTTATCCATAATTATTTCTGTCAGGGCGTCTGAGCAAATGCATTAGCGAATCAATTCGTGGCTGATTTAAACTGTCTTCAGAAAGCAGGAGTGCAATTCGCGCAGTATCGGATTTTAAATCTACAATCATGGCGTGCATGTATTGTTTTTCCTTTTCACGTTCTACAACGTGCTCTCGATAATTTTCAGCAAGAAATCCGCAGAAGACAGCAATGAATAACATAAGAAATTCAAAAAAGTAATGCCCAAAATTTTACCCTGGTGCTTTATGTAAGTGGTTTGCGTGAGTTTCCATACAAATAATTTATAATTTATTTTTCAAGTTCTTTACCTAACATTTTTACTAAAGATGCATTATAATTTAAAAATTCTTGCAATCTATATGAAATAACAATTGCTTGTATTGAAAATAATTTATTGTATTCGATAATAAAATTTCGCTGTTCTTGAGATAAAGAAAAAGGCTGCATCTCGGGTGTATAACCATAACCTCTCTCATTTTTATCTCTGTTCCAGAAATCGTGCATGTCTTCAATCTTTCCAATTTCACCTAACTGATTATTTAAAGTAGAAATTAACCTGTCATTGTAATTAATTAGTGAATTTATTTTAGATTGATAATTTGCCATGCTATCTTTTAATTCACGATTATCAATATATCTCATACTTCCAGAACTAATCAGTTGCTCATAAGTAGGAGTGTTGATAATTATAACTTGATTCCGCTGCCCTGCTAAAAGTAATCGACTTAAAACAGTTAATTCCTCATTCTCTTTTTTCTGATAAAATATTGTTACGATGCTATCATAAACTGGAAGTAATTTTGTAAACGAACTATCAAGCTTTAGGAATAGTTTTTTTTGTTGTAAAAGATCATCTCTGTAAGCTTCCAAATTTTGGTGCACTATTCTTGTTTCAATTAAATGTTCTCTTATATTTTCTGCAATAAAACCCATTGTTACCGCTAGAAAAATCATGAGAAATTCTAAGAAATATTCTTTTCGCTTTTTAGATTTGTGAAGTAAGTCGGGGTGGTGATGTACTTCCATTGTATAGTTTAAGATTTATTCGAAGTGATATTCTTTTTGTAAATATTCAATTAATTCAGCACCTGCATTTTTTAATTCTTTATCTGTTCCAAGGATACCGTTTTTTGTTCCGTGCATATAAACTGAAAACACTGACAGCTCTTGTAATAATTCTACATCCATTGTCCGCAATTTTGGGTTATCAGTTGTTCTTTTAATTTCTTCTCCATTCACTTCCATTTTTAAAAAAACGGCTGGGTTAAAAATTTTTGCAGCTATTTTTTTGTATTCTGTAAATTCAGTTTCATTAACAGATTCAAGTAAATTTATTAATGGAAATTTTGCATAATAGGTCATGATTTTATTGGAAGTACCAAGATTTCTGATGAGCCTGAAATTACCCGAGTTTTTTAATTGTTCAAAAGTTCTGTTGTTGTTAGATAATGGATGTAACCGTGGTGAGAGCCTCGCCCAATAATATAAGTTGCCGGTGTTAACTGGGATCAATGAGGGATTATTTAAAAGAACAATCATACTGTCCATCATCGAAGCACCTTTTTGCACGTGTAAAATATGTTGTTCCAAAACTTGTTGATCACTTTTCAAATCCGCAATCAGTGATTGTATGTATTGTTTTTCTCTTTCATTCTCAACAATGTGCTCCCGATAATTTTCCACAAGAAATCCGCAGAACACAGCAAGAAACAACATAAAGAATTCAAAGAAGTAATGCCAGAAATTTTTTCCAGGAGCTTTGTGTAAGTGATGTGCGTGAGTTTCCATATTAATATTGTAATTTTTATTTTTTTTGTGGATCAGCAATTTTATTCTTATCTATTCCTTAGGCTCCCACAATTGAATTTTATTTCCCTCAACATCTAAAATATGAACAAATTTCCCGTAGTCATAGGTCTCAATTTTATCTACGATAGTCACATTTTCTTTTTTTAATTCTTCCACCAAGGCTTCTAAATTCTCAACTCTATAGTTTATCATAAAGTCTTTTGTTGAAGGCTCAAAATATTTTGTATTTTCCGAAAAAGGATTCCATTGCGTTAATCCTTTTTTAGTGCTATCATCGTTTTCTCGCCATTCAAAGCTTGTTCCATATTCGCTGGTATCAAACCCTAGGTGTGTTTTATACCATTCGTTAATTGCTTTTGGATCTTTACATTTGAAGAAAATGCCGCCAATTCCTGTTACTTTTTTCATTTTAAGTGAATTTTTTTGTTGTGAGGTTATTATAGTATTTAATGCAAAACCTAGCCCGAACGATGTTACAAGAGCAAATAGGAGGAGTAGAGTCTTTTTCATGCTTGCGAAATTATGATTTTAAGTTTTGTAATTATTTTCAAGAATATTTTTTCAAGTTTTACAAGCTAATCTCGAGATCTTTCGGAAGCATTTTTTCTACACTTTCTATCATGATGTTCATATGATATTTAAATACACTTCTAATGCTGATTGTTATTTTTATTGGATTGTCTTATATAGATTCTATACAAATGGTTGTAAATCTAATTGAGCTAAAAGGTCATACAAATCAGCTTCTATGTTTTCATTTTTTTTCTCTTTTTTCTGTAATAACTTTTCGGATATTCTCTGCTTTGAAATCCTTGCTTACTGAAACGAAAATCATGATAAAATCCCAAAAATATTCTTTGACTTTTACTTTTAATGATGAAGGTCAGGATGATGATGTTCTTCCATAATTTAAGTTTTATGCGACGTAGTTTTCAAAGATAATTTTTTGTTGTCAGATTTTAGTTGGCATTGTCAAAAAATATTTATAGCAAACGGTGCCGAACTACCCGAAATTCGGGAATTAGCAGTAATATAATATAAATTTTTTTGGCAGTTGTATGATGTTGTAACACCCTACTATTAGATGATGTAATTAGCTTCTAAAATTTGAGAATATAAATCAGTTTATTATTGTTTACGGCGTTAGTTCAAATTTATTACCGTTGTTTTTAATGGTACTGACAAAGTTTTGGAACCATACCAATAATGTTTATTGGATTTATAATTATTATTATCAATAAAAAGAAAAAGAAGTGAAAAAGTATTTATGTCAATCAGCTTGCTATAGAAGATTCGCTACTTCACGCACGATGTTTCCAAACAACAAAAGCCCATCCCAGTTGAGTAATGTTGAGTATTGCCCAACTCATGGTCAAAGGACTTTCGTATCAATAAAGGGAATAAAATAAATTATGATAAACGTGATGATAAAAATAAAGTGTTTGGAAAGGTTTAAAAATTCTTTAACAATCATCATTCAAATGCCGAGCGGGGAACATTCTTTACAATAGGAGGAACGGTTCTTAGATAGGCGTAAATTGTCTTTGCCTCATCATCCCTAAGATACACGTAAGGTACCATCGGATAACGGAGTGCGGGTTGATTAATTACGATTCCCGATTTTACAGCATTAACAAATTTTTCTTCTGACCACTCACCTATGCCCGTTGCTTTATCAGGTGTCAGGTTTTGTGTAACTATAACTTTACCTTCCTTGTTCAGCGTTTCATTTCCGCCACCCAAGTATCCGTCACTTTTTTCAGGTTCTAACAAATTGTTAGTTTTAAAACTTGCTGAGTGGCAGTTGAAACATTCAAGGTTATGTACAAGATATTTACCAAGTTCAATAGGTTTGGCTGTATCGGGTAGTTCAATTTTATGTTCAGGCATGGGTAACGGTTTCCATGCAACTAAGCAAAGAAACTTGGTGAGAAAAGCTGGCTCGCACGGTTGGTCAGGTGTAGCCGATGCAGTAACCAGTGCATCATTGGAACGAAGAAATGCAATAATGGAGGTAATATCTTCATCAGCCATGTTCGGAAGTTTAGCCATGTATGGAGGTGCGAATTTTCCATCGCGCTTAATGCCAGTTCGTAATAGATAAAGTAGTTCTCCATCAGTCCAGGTGCCTATGCAGTAGGTTTTATCTTGTGTAATGTTTTGCGAAAATATTTTTCCGAATTCATGCGGAGCATCCAGCATTTGTTCACCAGTAAGTTTACCTGTCACTGACGACTTATGGCAATTTGCGCAAAGTAAAAGAACCAGTTTTTTCCCACGCTCCAACCTGGCAGGTGTTTCCTCTGCTTTAAAAGTAATCTTCTTTACCTCGTAACTGGGAATGCCCCTCATTTCAATAAATGAAAACCCTAATAGCCCCATCACTAAAACAAAGCTGATTATGATAAAAAGATATTTGATGAATTTTTTCACAGTAAGAATGTTTTTAAGTTTAAGGTTTCCAAATGTATTAAATTAAAATATAACATTTTTCAAATTACATTATTAGTTTAAAGTCGCATTGTTGCCAAATGAGTTTCTAATAACGAGACAGAGATTTATACCAATTCTTGATATAAATCAGTTCAAAGAAACGAAGGAATTTTTTATCAAGACGATAAAATTATTAGTGAAAAAGAACAAGTTTACTGGACTAATTTGTATTAAGTATTGGCATTACGAAATTTTTTATTTGGTTTTTCGCAGGCTCTTGATAGTGTTATTTGCATGTGCTTCGGGATTATTTTATTGCAATTACCAAAATTGAAATCGTCAAAATTCCTAGTATAATAAAAGCAATTGTTCGTATCCAATTGGTTGAAAGTAGGAGATTTATTTTTTCCTGGTCATATCCGGTTTCAGCCATATCTGATTGAAGTTTTCGTTGCCATTTGAATGTTGAGATAAATGCTACAATGTTTAATGCAAGTGATAGGATAGCTTCAGCACTTGTCATAAAAGCGGGACGAATAAACATTAAAACGATGCTTAAAATGAGCATTAATATACCTGGAAGAACTGCCGGAATAAGAGCCGCTTTGTTATTTGCACTCATGTAATTTTTAAAATTCTCTTTTCCAACATAAGGATATATACCATAGTGCTGCAATTGTAAACTACACATGTTACCTGCATTGTAAGCTGCAAGAAATGTGTAAAGACCGTAAATGATTAATTCCATATTAGTTTGATTTGAAATTCATTTCTATCCAACTTTTAAGACTAAGTAGAGGTGGAAATTCTTTTCTTGTTAATTCGATATCTTCTTTTGGAAAAGAACTTTTGTCATTTATCCACTTAAACATTTTATATAAATTTCTCCCCAGAAATATTCTTGTAATCAATGCAGGCAATTTTTGATATTCTATTTTTTTGCCCAGAACATCAGAAAATAGTTCAGCTACTTCTTGTGTGCTTAATTGTTCTGTTGCAAGGGGAATTGTCCTGCCCAAATACATCTCTCTATTCTGAAATATTTTAAAACTGGCTTTGCCAATATCCTCCGCTCCGATGTATTGTTGAATTGTATCTCTGTTTATTGGTTGTGTAAGTTTTCCTTTTAATATCCCCATTTTCACCTGTGGAATTAAAAAGTTTTCATAAAGTGAAGTAGGTCTTATGATAGTAAAAGGCAAACCCAATTGACGGATATGGTTTTCAATTTTAAATTTACTATCTATATGTGGAACTCCTGTATTTAATTGAGCGCCTACAGCCGAAGAATATAAAAAGTGCTTTACCCCAAACTCTTTAGCAAGTGTCGCTAATACGATGCCTTGTTTAATTTCTTTTTCAATTCCATTTTCAAAAGTTTGAACGCTGAATATTCCATATACATCTTTTAAATGTTCGCGGTACGTAGCTACATTATTTAAATCGCCTTTTACAAGCTGGATGTTTAGCTTTTTCAAATTTTGTGCTTTAGCAGAAGTTGTATTTCTTGTAAGCACTTTTACTATAAAGCCTTGAAGAGCCAAATTGCGTGCAACCGCACCTCCTTGTTTGCCAGTTCCACCAGTAACAAAAATTGTTTTTTTATTTGTCATATAGCTTTTTTGTTTCTGTAAGTGTTAGTATTGTTGGATGAAGCATTGCAGATAACCTCAGAGTTCCAATAAACAGATCAAAATGTGAATTATCTCCATAATAAGATCAAATATATAAAATTAAATGAATGTAAACATAGTTGAATTGAAAAGTGGTGAACTAAGAAAAAAGTTATTTATTTCTAATGGATAAATACTACTTGGATGGATTTTGTAAAGGGAAATAATCGAGAACAAATAACATTTTCTACTTTAGATTTAAAGATAGAAGAAGAGAACATCGTTCGATTTGTAGTAATGAGCGTATTGTTCGCTTAATGAGTTTTGATTATTGCGGACCACCTATCAACTGGAAAATACGTAACAAACAATTATTACAAAGAATTAATAGTCATTGATTTTTTATTGAAAAATAAATGAAAGAGCTTGCTATGCCCAATTCGAAAATTTGTACTTCCTACTTATCAATAATAAGAAATATTTTAACTATTAAATAGTTAAAATCATTGTTTATTTACCTAAATCCTTTAGTAAATATTTTTAAAGACAATTAATAATTTTTTATAAGGAACGTGAACTCCATAGTAAAATAAAAATTTGGTTCCGCGCAACATGGACTTCATTGTTCGTCCTTCGGACGAAACGAAGCCTTAGCTATTAGGCTGATGCCCCTCTCTCCGTCCAAGGCGATACTGTTTCATGTAAACACGAAAGTAATAAAAAGAGATTTACATTCAAAGCCCTTAAGTTTCAAGTTTGCAATGTAGCTGTACGTTGGCTTGCAAGCTCTTTTTTGCTTTTTAGAGTTGGCATTGTGCTTCCCCAAAAAATAAAAATGTGCTTGCAAATGCGTTTGCAATCGTTGTTGTGTTGGCCTAATTATGAGATAGAGAATAGATTTTAGTAACCGCTTTCTTCCTTTTTATTTTGTTGGGTAAGAATTAGCCCTAACGAAGTGTCTTTTGAAATGTATGCCCAAGCCCAATTGATAAAAATAATGAGTTTGTTTTTTACACTAAGAATTAACATCAAGTGTACAAATATCCAAGTTAGCCAAGCAAAATAACCTTTGAAATGCAGGAATGGCAAATCTACCACTGCTTTGTTTCTGCCAATAGTTGCCATCGAACCAAGGTCTTTATATTCAAATTCTTTAATAGGTTTTTTTTGTAATAATGATTTCAAATTTTTTGCTAACAATTTTGCTTGGTTTATGGCAACGTTTGCCAACTGTGGATGTGCTTTAGGATAAAGTGGTGTTTCCATATAAGCAATATCACCAACGGCAAAAATATTTTCACTTCCTATAACTTTATTAATGCGATTTACTTTTAGTCTGTTTGCAGGCGTAATTATTTCAGGATTTAAACCTTCAATTTTATTTCCTGTAACTCCTGCTGCCCAAATCACAGTTTTTGTTTTTATAATTGCACCTGTGTTAAGAATAAGAATATTTCCATCATAATTTTTTACAAATGTTTCGGTATAAATTTTTACACCCATTTTTTCAATATAATTTCTTGAGGCTTTTTGTGCAGTAACGCTCATATTATTCAGCGTATTTTTACTTCCTTCGATAAGAAAAATATTTAATTTCGAAAAATCAATCCCACGATAATCTTTAGGCAACACTTCTTTTTTTATTTCTGCAAAAGCACCAGCCATTTCCACACCTGTTGGACCTGCACCTACAATTACAAAATTAAATAAACTTTCCTTTTCGTCTTCGTTGGCTGAAATAATATTTTCAAAAGTTTGCAGTACGTGATTGCGAATTGTAATGGCATCATAAGTAGATTTTAAAGTAAGTGCGTTTTCTTTAATGATTTCATTGCCGAAAAAATTAGTGGTGCACCCGATGGCGATTACTAAATAATCGTATTCAAAATCTCCAATGCTTGTAGTGATTTTATTTTTTGTTTTATCAATGCTAATTACTGTTGCCAAACGAATTTGGACATTGGTTTTCTTTTTAAAAATATTGCGTAATGGGAATGAAATACTGGATGGTTCAAGCTGCGCAGTTGCCACCTGATAAAATAAGGGTTGGAATTGATGATGATTGATTTTATCAATCAATACAATATCAAACAGTTTTTCGTCCAATGTTTTTATGAATTGAATACCAGCAAAGCCACCACCTACGACTATTACCGTCTGTTTCTTAGCGCTACTATTAAAATCAGAACTTACTTCCATAATTTGATTAATTGTCCTGTTGCGTTAAGGTAGGATAGCCGAAACAACCAGGCTTTTGCATTAGTGATTTGGTATTCCGTTAATAATTTTTGAAGTTCAAATTCCTGCCTATTTAATTCTGAAGAAGTAATTTGTTGTTCCTTAAATCTGTCTTGTAATATTTTTAAATTTTCTTTATATAAAATAATATTTTCTTCTTGTGTCTTTAATTGCAGGTTTATTCGTGTTAATTCTAATTTAGCAGTTACCGATTCTTGGTTTAATTGCGCTGACTTATCATCTTGCTGTATGCTAAATTGTTGAGCTTGAAGTTGTAGTTGTTGCACTTTATTCTTTCTATCTTCGACAATTAGCAAAGGAAATTTTACATTTAAACCAATATAACTATACCCAAACCACGAATTAGATTTAATGGGATTAAATTCGTTGCTGAACTGATTAGCTCCAAAAAAACCTTTTAGACTTGCTACCGGTATATATTTTGAATTTTCAGTTTGTTGCTGCGAAAGTGATAACTGCTTTTGTAAATTCAGTTGTTGAAAAATAGGAATGTTATCTAAAACAATTTTTGTATCAATCAACAGTAAGCTATTGCTATTAAATAAAGTGGTATCAATATTAAAATCGTTTGCTTCGGTGGCAAAGGTTCCGGTTATGTACATGAGATAAATTTTATCTTCTACCAAGTAAAGTTTAGCATCCATTAATTGCTGCATTGTATTATTATGATTGATGATAGCAGTATTCAATTCTGATTTTAACAAACGACCAGCCTTATAATTTTCTAATTGCAAGAGGTAACTTATTCCTGTTCTTGCAGTGTCAATAATTGCTGAATTTATTTGCTGCTGTTGTACCCAGATATTTACATAG
>JBBRAW010000109.1:0-11958 GCA_038206385.1 Bacteroidia bacterium
AATAAATAAAAGCAGTAATCGAACCTGTTGCAATCAATACATCCATATTAGGTATTCCTGCCTTAAGTGAACCCCATGCGCTTTTTCCAAAATGCATGATACCAATAATTAAAACAGGGATACATAATAAAAATTGAAATAAAATATTATGTAATAATTCAAAGTGGAGAAACATGTGAAGTAAAAGTGGTACGGTAAAAAAGGCACTTATAAAAAAACGAATTTCAAGTATGCTAAATTTAGATGTTTTTGATAATTCGTTTAATGGTTTTTGCCATACAGAAGCTTTATAACCTAAACTATTGATCTCGTTTATTACTTCAGGAACACCCAAATCATTACCTAATTCAAATTCTACTTCACCACTTTCATAATGAACATTTACTTTCTTAAGTCCTTTCTTTTCAAGTTGACGAGTAATTCCTTGAGCGCAACTGCTGCAGGTCATTCCTTGCACAGATAAAAGTGTGGTATTTGCCATTGTTGCAAAGTTATACATTCAACTGGCTTCTTGCATTTTAACTGTTTTAATTTCTTTTAGCAGTTAACATTTCAATAAAATAAACAATTCTTATTTGGCTGCATTGTTTATTGTTCTATTTTTGCGCCCTCCTTATGGTGATTGTAGCTCAGTTGGTTAGAGCGCCTGATTGTGGTTCAGGAGGTCGCGGGTTCGAGCCCCGTCTTTCACCCAAAATGTAAAACAGCCTTTCAATTTGATAGGCTGTTTTTTTGTTTAATTGGTTTCTTATGTATTTACAGATATTTTGCACTTTTATCTGCATTATGCTTTACTTTTTTATCTTACTAACTATCTTTGTGATCCCACTAAAAAACTCAATATGCCAACTTCAACGATTAATGAGTCTGGTCAGCAGACCTACCAAAACCAATTATGTGATTGGATAGAACAGGAAAAAGCGGCCATAGAACTGATTCATATCACCGGCGACCTTTGGTTTGATAAATCGGTTGAATTAATCGTTTTTAGAAATCAACTTGTAGATCGTAGCGCTAGTCAAATTCTAAATCTCCATCAATACGCTAAAGATTTTGTAAAGAAACCTATTTCAGTAAATGATACGCTTATGTTAGCGCGTTTGTTAAAAGAAATGGATCTTGCCCCATCACGTATAGATATTGGCCGTTTAGGTGCTGAATGGATTAGCGAAATGTCTGATTTTAATAATGATGCTAGAGCTTTTTTATCAAAAAAATTAATCGACCTCATTGGAAAGGATAAAAGAGTGATGATTCCTCGTGATGTAATCCTCTATGGTTTTGGACGTATCGGACGAATCCTTGCTCGCGAACTAGTTGCACAAGCAGGAAAGGGAGAACAATTACGGTTACGTGCCATCGTTGTTCGTAGTCGCGCTACTGATGATCTTTCAAAACGAGCAGAATTGCTAAGAAATGATTCTGTTCATGGACCATTTCCAGGTACGGTAATAGAAGACTATGATAAAAATGCATTAATCGTAAATGGCCATACTATTTATGTGATCGATGCTAAAAATCCTGATGAAATTGATTATTCTGCTTTTGGAATTAATAATGCGCTACTTATTGATAATACAGGTGTGTCTCGTGATCGTGATGGTTTATCCAAACATTTAAAAGCTAAAGGAGTGGATCGTGTATTATTAACGGCTCCAGGTAAAGGCGATATTCCAAACGTAGTTTATGGCGTTAACGAACATGATGGTGGTGAAACAGAAACTATTTTCTCAGCAGCCTCTTGTACTACGAATGCAATTGTTCCAATTCTTGCAGTAATTGAAAAAACTATTGGTATTGAGAGAGGACATATTGAAACTATTCACTCTTATACTAACGATCAAAATTTACTTGATAACTATCACGATAAATATCGCCGTGGACGTTCTGCAGCAATGAATATGGTTATCACCGAAACGGGTGCTGACAAAGCTGTTGCAAAAGTTATTCCTGTGCTTGCAGGTAAACTTACTGGTAATGCTGTTCGTGTACCAACACCTGATGTTTCACTTGCAATTTTAAACCTTACTGTCAAAAAGGAAATCACAAAAGAAGAGGTTAATGAAATATTAAAAGATGCTGCTTTGCGCGGACCACTTATCGAGCAAATTCAATACTCATCTTCCAATGAACTTGTATCAAGTGATTTGATTGGTAATCCTTGCGCTTCCATCGTAGATAGTCCTGCTACAATTGTATCAAAAGATAAAAAGAGTTTGGTATTGTACATCTGGTATGATAACGAATATGGTTATAGCCGACAGGTAATTCGTTATTCAAAATATTTGGCTCAAGTAATTCGATTAACTTATTACTAGAATTTAAAAGCCCTGTAGTACAATCTTTATCAGACTACAGGGCTTTTTATTTTGGATTCGTGTTAATCTCCTAAGTATGATTTTAATATTGTACTTCTGTTTTTATGGCGTAATCTTCGAATAGCTTTTTCTTTAATCTGACGAACACGTTCCCTTGTAAGATCAAATTTAGCTCCAATTTCTTCAAGTGTTAAACCATGCGTTGTTCCAATTCCAAAAAACAATTTTATTACTTCGCGTTCTCTTTCATTCAGTGTATTTAGCGAGCGATCAATTTCTTTTTTTAATGATTCCGACATCAATTGTACATCTGCACGTGGCGATTCTGAATCTTCAATCACATCTAAAAGGGTATTTTCTTCGCCATTTGCAAACGGAGCATCCATCGAGACATGCCTATTTGAAATACGTAGCGCATCAGATATCTTATCGATTGAAATTTCAGTTATAATAGAAAGTTCTTCATGCGAAGGCTCTCTTTCAAATTGCTGTTCGAGCTTACTAAAAGCTTTACTAATCCTACTTAGTGATCCTACTTGATTCAATGGTAATCTTACTATTCGAGATTGTTCTGCAATAGCTTGTAAAATACTTTGACGAATCCACCAAACGGCGTAGGAAATAAATTTGAATCCTCGTGTTTCATCAAACCGTTTAGCAGCTTTAATGAGGCCTAAGTTTCCTTCGTTTATCAAGTCGGGTAAACTTAAACCTTGATTTTGATATTGCTTTGAAACGGAAACCACAAAACGAAGATTCGCTTTTGTTAATTTGTCAAGGGCATCTTGATCACCTTCTCGAATTAAACATGCTAGTCGCGCCTCTTCCTCAGCATTGATCATACCTTCTTTACCGATTTCAGATAGGTATTTTTCAAGTGATGCACTTTCTCGATTCGTAATCGATTTTGTAATCTTAAGTTGACGCATGGGTTTGTTTTTTTATCAAACGAAAATTGCTACGGCCTTAATTCATGTGTCTTACAAATGTAAAGTAATAGTTTCATACAATCTTAAAAAAACTATTAACATATTTTTAATTCATAAAAGAAAAGCGGAACAAAAAATGTCCCGCTTTTCTTTCTTAAAACCTTAATATTTTTTCGTCAATTTATATGCCGAAACCATAATAAGCACGCATTCCGTTGAAGTAAATTCCTTCAATTAATATTCCGCCAGATTTTTGTTCGAGGTAATTCGTAACATCCTTAGGAGAATTAACAGGTTTGTTATCGATAGAAGTAATCACAAAACCCTCTTTAATACCAGCATTTTGTAATTTGCCATTTGACAAATCACTAATTTTTACTCCATTTTTAATCCCTAGTTTTTTCTGATCAGCATCATTCAACGACTCAAGTTTTGCACCTAAAACATTCACCACTTCATTCTTGATTACTTTAGTATTTCCGTCTATATTTCGAAGTGTAACTTCATATTTACGTTCTTTATTATCTCGTAAAACAGAAACAGTTAATTTATCTCCAGGACGGTATCTGCCAATTTGTTCTTGTAAAGCGGGGGTAGTTTTAATTTCAGTACCATTGATACTCGTAATAATGTCGCCTTCTTTAATGCCTGATAAGGAGGCAGCACCATCATCAATAATGCTATTTACATAAACTCCATCTAGCGTAGTTATATTTTTTTCTTTCGCAAACTCAGCGTCTATATCACGTATACTTATTCCAATAAATCCTCGTTGTACAGATCCATATTCTATTAAATCATTAACTACTTTTTTGACGATGTTAACTGGAATCGCAAATGAATATCCAGAATAGGATCCAGTATTTGAAGCAATAGCGGCATTTATTCCTATTAATTCACCATGTGTATTTACCAAGGCGCCTCCACTATTTCCGGGATTTACAGCTGCATCTGTTTGTAAAAATGATTCAATAGGAAATTTCTGATCAGGAAGAATATGAATGTTCCTTCCTTTTGCACTTATAATTCCTGCGGTAACTGTTGAAGTTAAATTGAATGGATTTCCAACCGCTAATACCCATTCACCTATTCGAACATCGTCTGAATTTCCATATCCTGCAAAATTTAAACCATGAGCATCTATTTTTAACAATGCCAAGTCTGTAGAAGGATCTGTACCAATTACTTTAGCTTCATAAGTACGCTTATCGTCAAGTGTAATGTGTACTTGTTGCGAATTATCTACAACATGATTATTAGTGATAATATAACCGTCTTCTGAAATAATAACTCCCGATCCAGTTGCTTGCTCTTGTGATCCTCCTTGCTGTTGCGGGGCTCCCAAGAAGAAACTAAATGGATCAATTGTATTAGATCCTGCTTGTCGTGCATAAGTTGTTTTAACGTGTACTACAGTGGGTATGGTAGCCTCTGCTGCAGCTGTGAAATCACTGGGAGAAGACGTACCAGCTGTATAATTAACATTTTGAAATGTTGATGCCGCTACCACTGATGACTTACCAACTTGTGTCGGTGAGCTTAATAGATAATGATTATAGAATCCTGAGCCAACAACACTTCCAATTAAGGCTACGAGGAATACTCCAACATGCTTTTTCATCTTTTATGTTTTTTTTAGTGATGGTAAGTTTGGCTCTATATTTTATAAATTTAGTTTTTTTATTAATTCGAAACAAAAATAAAATTAATTTGATGAAACTAATATGATTTTAACCTACTATTAACAATGTCCACTTTTAATCATTTTAAGACTCATAAATGCTTAGCAAGTTGTTTTAATTAACTTTACGGCCATGCAAATACATTTCTTTAAATATCAAGGCACTGGTAACGATTTTGTGATTTTAGATGCTTGGAATTCGTCAATAGAGATTAGCAAGGATCAAGTCGAACATTTATGCAACCGAAAATTTGGAATTGGTGCTGATGGCTTAATGATTATTCGACAACATCAAAATTATGATTTTGAAATGATCTATTTTAATGCCGACGGACTTCTAGGATCGATGTGTGGTAATGGCGGAAGATGTCTTGTACAGTATGCGTTTAACAAAGGTTATATTTCCGATAAAACTATTTTTGTTGCAGCAGATGGTGAGCATGAAGCAATTCTTGATTTAAATCGTAATTGGGTTTCATTAAGAATGGGAAATGTGAGTGAAGTGAAACTTAGAGAGGGTGGCGATTGTTTTGTTGATACAGGTTCTCCACACATTGTAAGATGGGTAGAAAATCCTGAGATTATTGATGTTCTTGCTGAAGGAAAATTTATTAGGAATAGTATTGAATTCAAACAGCATGGTACAAATGTTAATTTCGTAAAAGTTGAAAATTCGAAATTATATATTCGCACTTATGAACGTGGAGTAGAAGATGAAACATTAAGTTGCGGAACTGGCGTAACTGCCTCCGTAATTGCGGCCGCTGCTACCCAAAAAATTGCTTCCGATAATAAAGGTTGTGAAGTGATAACATGTGGAGGAAATTTATTTGTAAAGTTCGAAAAGCTAGGTAACGAGTTTGAAAATATTTGGTTGGAAGGTCCAGCTGAATTTGTATTTGATGGAACGATAGAGATTATATGATTCGAGGAATAAGCGTAATTTTAAGAGCATTAGAACCTAAAGATGTTGATCTAATGATGATTTTCGAAAACGATACTGAAGTTTGGCCTGTAAGCGGAACACTTTCGCCTTATTCAAAATATACCCTTGAACAATATTATAAAAATTCAACGCAAGATATTTATACTTCTCGGCAGTTGAGGTTAGCTATAGAACTAATAACAGAAGTTTCATCTCCAGGAATTACTATTGGATTTATTGATCTGTTTGATTTTGACCCTCAGCAAAGAAGAGCCGGAATAGGAATCCTTATCGGTGATAAAGAACATCGTCGTTTAGGATATGCCTTAGAATCCGTTTCTTTAATGGTAAAACATTGTTTCGATACAATAAACCTACATCAAGTATATTGTCATATTGAAAACGCTAATGAAGCAAGTCTTCGCTTATTTGCAAGAGCTGGTTTTAGAACTTGCGGCGTTTTGCGCGAATGGATTGCTTACAATGGTATTTGGCACGACGTAACGATGATGCAAATTATTCGCCCACATTCTGTTTTGTAAGCTCATGCGTTCATTTAAATTTTTAATTTTTTTATTGATTCTCTTTGCTGTTGCAGGAATGAATTGGTATTGTGGTAGTGTAGAAAAAACTTCTGTAGCGAGAACTACTTACGCAGGCTTAACTGATTCAGCTAAATATGTAGGAATTGAAACGTGTAAAGGATGTCATGCAAATGTTCATTCAACTTTTATTCATACAGGTATGGGGCAATCTTTTGATCACGCTTCTAAAATAAAATCATCAGCAAATTTTGAAAATCATCCAGTAGTTTATGATAAGTATAAAGATTTTTATTACACTCCATTGTGGGATGGAGATAGTTTAAAGTTTAAAGAGTTTAGACTTGAAGGAAAAGATACCATCTATCAACGTATCCAAACAATAAAATATATAGTTGGATCTGGTCAGCATACCAATTCGCATTTATGGGAATCGAATGGTTATGTTTATCAAGCTCCAATGACTTTTTATACGCAGAAACAAAAGTGGGATTTACCTCCAGGCTTTGAGAATGGAAATAATTCACGTTTCAATCGTTTGATTGGCTTAGAATGTATGACTTGTCATAATGGCTATCCAGAATTTGAATTAGGATCTGAAAATAAATACAATCTCGTTAAGCAAGGAATAGATTGCGAGCGTTGCCACGGACCAGGAAGTATTCATGTTAAAGAAAAATCTTCAGGTCAACTTGTTGATACCAGTAAATATGTTGATTATTCAATTGTAAACCCATCAAAACTTCCTATTGCTTTACAACTGGATGTTTGCCAACGTTGTCATGTGCAAGGAAATGCAGTTCTTAATGAAGGAAAATCTTTTTTTGATTTTCGTCCAGGCATGAAATTATCGGACGTGATGAATGTTTTTATGCCTGTTTATGCAGGACGAGAACAAGAACATATCATGGCATCGCATGCAGAGCGATTAAAGGAGAGTAAATGTTATTTGGTAACACTTGATCGCCTAAATAAAAATCCGCAAACAAAAAACCTAGGACTCAAACCTTATAAAAATGCATTAACTTGTATTACTTGTCATAATCCTCATCTCTCTGTAAAATATACTAATGATGATGTTTTCAATGCTGCATGTAAAAATTGTCATCAAGAAAATAAAGATAATTTATGTACTGATGATAAATCTTTATTAGCAAAAGCAAAAAATAATTGTGTTAGTTGTCACATGAGTTTTAGTGGAGCAACTGACATTCCACATGTAAGTGTTCATGATCATAAAATAGCAATCCCTTCTAAAAAAATAAATATTGATGCAATAAAAAAATTCATTGGAATTAATTGTATCAATAATCCAAATCCTCCAAATGCTGCTATCGCTCAAGCATATATTAATTATTATGAAAAATTTGCATTAGGTGTTGTAATGTTGGATTCAGCATTAAATTATTTGCCAAGAAATTCTCAAATGGATATTGAAAATAACATTATAAAGTTAGTACAAGTTTATTTTTTAAAACATGATTATGCAACTGTAATTAATTACGCTCAAAAAGTTAAAGACCTAAATTCTCGTTTGCAAAAAGTGGAATACGATAATGCCAATGCATGGACAAGTTACCGAATTGCAGAATCATTTTATCAATTAGGAAATCAAAAAGAGGCATTTAGTTGGTTTAAATTAGCATATTCGTTAGCACCAAAATCTGCAGAGTTTACAAATAAATATGGAACGGCACTCGTTAATTCAGGACAACAATTAGAAGCTAAGAAAATATTTTCATCACTTGTAAAAGAACACCCAGAATATGCACCAGGATTTTCGAATCTTGGATATCTAGCTTTAAGTATTGATGGAAATCAGAATGAAGCTGAACGACTTTATAATCTCGCATTAGCATTAGATCCTGATTATGAATCAGCATTACTCAATAAAGCTGGCTTACTAATTATTCAACATAATAATGATGGGGCAATTAAACTCATCAAACGAATTCTAAAAATAAATCCTACTAATCAACAGGCGAAAATTGCATTGATGCGTTTAAGTCTTCGATCATAAATTTTACCATAATTGTAAATGGCTCGTAAATCAAAAAAATCTTCTTATCCTAAATTTAAAAAGATAATCATCGCTTTTGCTTTTGTTATTGGAATCGCTACACTTATTACAGCATATACTTTTTATAGAAAAGTTTTTGCGCCTAACGTTGTAATAAAAGAACATAAAACACAATTCATTTATATTCCAACAGGATATTCATTTGAAGATTTAATGCGACTCTTACAAGTTCAAGGCTTACTTACAAATTATGCTTCTTTCGAATGGTTATCAGAACAAATGAATTATAAAAACAATGTAAATCCTGGGAAATATGCTATTCGTGCTGATATGAGTAATAAGCAACTCATAAGTTTATTGCGCTCTGGAAAACAAACTCCAATCCGATTAACGTTTAGTAACATTCGAACAGTAGAGCAATTAGCTGGTGTAGTAGGATTGCGATTAGAAGCCGATTCATCTTCCATTGCAATGTTGTTTCATGATCCTGGTTATCAAGAGAAATTTGGATTCACTGCACAAAATAGTTTGAGTATATTAATTCCAAACACGTATGAATTTTATTGGAATACTTCTGCAGAACAATTCTATGATCGAATGTCGAAAGAGTATAAATTATTTTGGACTGTTGCTCGAAAAGAAAAGGCAAAGGAAATTGGATTAACGCAAACGCAAGTAACTACATTGGCTTCAATTGTTGAGCAAGAGACACGCAAAAATGATGAGAAACCAATTATTGCAGGTGTTTACATGAATCGTTTTAATAAAGGTTGGAAATTAGAAGCTGATCCCACGTTAGTTTATGCATTAGGTGATTTTACAATACATCGTGTTTTGAATGAGTACAAATCAATTGATTCACCTTACAACACCTACATGTATACTGGATTGCCTCCTGGTCCTATATGTATGCCAAATGTTGCTTCATTAGATGCAGTGTTAAATTATAAGAAACATGATTATTTATTTTTCTGCGCTCGAGAAGATTTTTCTGGATATCATTCTTTCGCAAAAACGTATGATGCACATTTATTAAATGCACGGCGATTTCAAAAGGAGTTGAATAGGAGAGGGATCAAGTCTTAGAAGTAAATTTTGTTTTATTTTAATTTTTTTTTTAGAATAATTTATTTTAAGAACGGTAAGTTTTTATATTCTGTTAGAATTCATTACTGGTTAATAAAAATTAATCTTATTTTTACACACTTATGAAAATTGGAATTATCAGAGAAGAAAAAGTGCCGCATGATAAACGAGTTCCATTTACTCCTGTGCAGTGCAAATATTTATTAGAACAACATCCCGATTTGGAATTGAAAGTTCAACCTTGTTCATTTAGGTGTTATAGCGATGATGAATACCGTGCCCATGGCATTCCATTAGCAGAAGATCTTAGCGATTGCGATATTTTAATGGGCATTAAGGAAGTTCCGAAAGATTTTTTAATAGAAAATAAAAAATATCTTTTCTTTTCACATACTATTAAAAAGCAATCTCAGAATAAAGGTTTATTGCAAGCAGTTATTAAAAAAAATATTCAATTAATCGATTACGAATGTTTGACTGATAAGCAAGAGCATCGAGTAATAGGATTTGGAAGATTTGCTGGTATCGTGGGTGCATACAATGGCATTATGGCTTATGGTTTAAAATATGGATTGTATGATTTAAAACCTGCTCATCTTTGTCATGATAAAAAGGAACTTTTTAGAGAATTAGAAAAAGTAAATTTATCAAATATTAAAATTGTGATTACTGGTGGAGGGAGAGTTGCAAATGGTGCAATTGAAACTTTAGGTGCATTGGGATTAAGAAAAGTTACTCCTTATGAATTCTTAAATTATTCGTTTCGTGAACCTGTTTATGTGCAATTACATTCAGAAGATTATCATCAAAGTAAAGATGGATCACCATGGAGTAATTATAATTTTTATCATCATCCAGATCAATTTGAATGTACGTTTTCTGCTGCAAATTCTTTTGCTCAATCATGTGATTTATTAATTCATTGTACTTTTTGGGATCCAAAAGCACCTATTCTTTTTTCAAAGGCAGAAATGCGGGATCCTATGTTTCATATTTCTGTAATTGCAGATGTAACTTGTGATATTGATGGAAGTATTCCTTCAACTGTAAAAGCATCAACTATTGAAGATAAATTTTATGGTTATAATCCTTTTACGGAAAAAATAGAAGAGCCATTTGCAGCTTCAACAATTACTGTGATGGCAGTGGATAATCTTCCATGTGAATTACCTCGTGATGCTTCCGAAGGATTTGGAAAACATTTAATGGAACGAGTTATTCCTTCCTTGATTTATACCGATCAAGAAGATTTAATTGCTCGTGCAACAATTGCAATCAACGGAAAACTTACTGATAAATTTAATTACTTAAGCGATTATATTGCTTGATGAGTTAATACCAATTGTTGCTCTAAATTAGTTCAATGAGATAAAGTATTTTTTTTTGTTAAAATGATTTTAAGAAACCGTTGAATAGTCCTTGCTTAAAAAATAATTATTTCAAGAAGTTTTGGTTAGAAAGTACAAGTTTCCGAAATAATTTTTAAAATTAATTTATTGGGAAATTGTAGGCAATAGTCACCTTTTTAATAATTGATAATTCAAACTTGCGCACAAAACTCATATTCCTCGTCTTAAAAAAAAATAGAGTAGGGCGTAAGACCACGAATTAACGCCTATTAAATCTTAAGTCTAAAATTAAAAGAATTATATTTGACAATAACAACTTGAGCTAAGAAGATAAATCCTAAATATAATTTTTACATAACACCTCTTTTACCATGAAAACTACTTTACAAAAAATCATTTTAGTATTAGCTTTCTCCTTAGGACTAACCAGTATTGCTAAAGCCCAGATGGTTTACATACCAGATCTTAATTTTAGGGCGTATCTAAATACAAATTATCCCACTTGTATGGTTGGAGATTCTATCGACGGCAGTTGCCCACAGGTAATTAATACTACATATATTGATGTTTCCAACCAATACATTTCAGATTTAACTGGGATTATAGTATTTGTTAATTCGATACGTTAGACTGTATTAGTAACCTACTTACAACTCTTCCTTCCTTGCCTTTAAGCTTGACTTATTTGTACTGTGACATGAACAAACTTACAAGCCTTCCTTCTTTACCTTTTGGCTTGACTTATTTGCAGTGTAATTATAACCTACTGACGAGCCTTCCTTCCTTGCCTTCTAGCTTACTTGCATTGTTTTGCGAAAATAATCCTAACCTATATTGCTTACCAGATTTAAAGAATGTTACTAACCTTCGAATTGATAGCACCGGTATTCAATGTCTTTCTAATTATGGTAAAATTACTACTTGTACACCACCATTAAATACAATACCACTCTGTGGGATTTACAACACTAACGGTTGTGATTTCTTTTGGAATATAAATGGGACTATTTATTTTGATGCAGATACCAATTGTATTAAAAGCAGTAGTGAATACAGCATCAGTAATCAAAAAATAAACATTTATCAAAATGGTGTGTTAATTCAACAA
>JBBRAW010000110.1:0-11603 GCA_038206385.1 Bacteroidia bacterium
TGATGCAAAGAAAAATGAGTTTCGTAATTTCCTTTCACTTGTTCCCGGAGTTTATAGCGCTAGCTTTAAAGATTTAAAATCATCAGGCTCTCTCAGTTTGAAAGGATTTGTAAAAGGAATTTACAACGATAAACAAATGCCAGGCTTCGGATTAAATGTAAAAATTCAAAATGGTAAATTTCAATATCCATCCTTGCCCGTTGCTGTAAATAATGTATCGCTCGATTTAGATGTAAACAATCCCGATGGTATTCCTGATCATACAGCAATTGATCTCAACAAAATGCATGTCGATTTAGGAACCGAACCTTTTGATGCGCAGTTGCGTGTTCGTACTCCTGTGAGTGATGCAGATTTAAATGGAATGGTAAAAGGAAAAGTAAACTTTGCAAACATCAGCAAGATTGTTCCACTAGAGGCGGGAACTTCTATTACAGGATTAATGCTTGCTGATCTTTCTTTCAATGGAAGAATGTCGGCGATAGAACAAAAGCGCTACCAGGATTTTAAAGCTGCTGGTTCTTTATCATTAACCGATTTTAATTATAGCAGTAAAGATTACAAACAAGGATTTGAATTAAAACAACTAGCACTTACCTTCAATCCACAAAATGTTACTTTAAACAAACTTGTTGCACGAATGGGATCAAGCGACTTCAACGCAACTGGAACACTTGATAATTTATTAGCTTACATGTTTAAAAAAGAAACGCTAAAAGGAAGTATGACTTTACAAAGTGCGCAAATAAATCTTGCCGACTTTAAATCGAATACAACTTCTACAACAGCTGCAGCAGATACAACTCCAATGGCATTAATTGAAGTGCCAGCGAATTTAGATTTTGTTGTAACTACAACGATAGGAAAATTGATTTATGATAACGTTACACTTCAAGCACTGACTGGAAAAATCACCATTCGTGATCAAGCTATCAATATGGATAATCTTTCTTTCAATACACTTGGTGGTGCGATGAAGATGAGCGGAATGTATGCAACAAAAGTTCGTAAGGAAGCGGATATGCAATTGTCGCTGGACATTAAAGGTTTCGATATTCAGCAGACAGTAAAAACTTTTAATTCGGTTAAGAAGATGGCTCCGATTGCAGAGCGTGCTAGTGGAACTTTTAACACTACTTTAAATCTTAGTGGAAAATTGGATGAACATCTTCAACCAAAAATGCAAACGTTGGATGGTTCCGGAAAACTAAGTACAATGAATGTTGTGATTTCTCAATTTCCTCCATTGGTAAAAGTTGCGGATGCTTTAAAGATGGATCAGTTTAAACAGTTGAACGTTGGCAATACTAATTTGAGTTATAAATTCAAAAATGGAAGAGTGGATGTTGATCCTTTCGATGTAAATCTTGCAGGAATAAATACAAATGTAAAAGGTAGTTCAGGATTTGATCAAACGATCGACTACACACTTGCAATGAACATTCCAACAAATAAACTTCCATCACAAGCAACGAGTGTTATTAACGGATTAATTTCTCAAGCTAACGCAAACGGTGCTAAAATGAGTATGGGAGAATCAATAAAAGTAAGTGCGTTAATTGGTGGAACAATAAATAATCCAACAGTAAAAACAGATTTAAAGAATGCTGCAAGTACTGCCATTAATGATTTAAAAGATAAAGCAAAAGCGGAATTCGATAAGCAGAAAAAAGAGTTAGAAGATAAAGCAAGAGCGGAGTTCGATAAACAGAAAAAACAAGGCGAAGACAGAGTTAAATCAGAAACTGACAAGGCAAAGAAAGAAGCCGAAGCAAGGGCGAAAGCAGAAGTAGATAAGGCAAAAAAAGATGCCGAGAAAAAGGCTAAAGATGCCTTAAATGGATTCTTCAAAAAATAAGAAGGCAAGTACGACAATTAAGAAATCCACCTCTATGCAGGTGGATTTCTTAGTTAAGCCATCTTTTATAAATATCACTAAATACTACCTTCTAATTCCCTTTCACAATTTTAGTATCTTCGAACAATAAAATCAACCTATGAATAAGTTATTTCTCCTTCTTGCTACTGCATTTTTATTCAGCTCATGCCATAGAAATCCTGAAAACATTACAGTCGTTTACGATACCATTCCAACAAATGATACTGCTAATTTTGAAATTATTAAAGAAGTAAATTTAACTTTTCAAGGTGTTTTACCTTGCGCCGATTGTGGTGGAATTTTAACGAACCTCGTATTGAATACGGATAGTTCAACATATAAAGTAACAGAAACCTACCAAGGAAAACAATCAGGAGATACTGTTCTCACTGCTATAGGTTCGTATGTAAGAAAATTATCAGAAGGTGATGCTGCAATTGTTTATCAATTAAATTCATCTCGTCCGGAAGATGTTCGTTACTTTAAAGCAAAAGGCGATAGCGCAGTGGTGATGCTCGATAAACAACAAAAAGAAATTGCAGGTAAATTGAATTATAGTTTGATGAAGAAGTAAAATATGAAATTCAAAATTACTGATATAAACTATTTGTAATAAAATTATAAGTTCAATTTAACAACTTCTTCCACACTACTTTTCAGTATAATTTTTATCTGTCCAATTGCTAATGGTTATTAAATGTAAAAGTTTTATAAGTGGCAATATTAATTGGTGTTAAAAAACTTGTTATAATTAAATGAAAAACAAAATAATTGTTATTTTTTTATTTATTTGTTCTTCCAATTTATTTGGACAAGGATATAATCATCAATGGTTATTAGGTTATTTAAATGCACCCTATTTAACTGCTTCAATTTCATTCGATACTTCTACATATAATTTACAAACAGGATTGCGCAAGATGAAGTTTGATGATACTGAAGGAAATATAAGCGATAATAATGGGAACTTTTTAATCAGTAGTAATGGTGAATGGATTGCAAATGCGTTAGGTGATACCATGTTAAATGGTAGTGGCCTAAACCCCTGTCCCGACTTATTAAATTATCCTCGAGGATCACCGTTAGCGTATTCAAATTTAATTTTACCTTTTCCTGGTGATTCGCTTAAATATATTTTGTTCCATCATGGTTTTGTAGAGGATGGATTACAAGATCCAACTTACACTATCATGCAATCTATTATTGATATGACGTTGGATGGGGGACTTGGTGGCCTAGTTTTAAAAAACGACACAATATTATCTGATACATTGAATTGGGGTTTTGGTGCATGTAAGCACGCAAATGGGAGAGATTGGTGGATAGTTATTCAAAAACAGAATACTCATAAGGTGTATAAGATATTACTTACACCAATTGGAATACAAAGTATTACAACACAGAATCTAAATGTACCAGTAGCCTATGCCAATGTTACGCATCTTGATTTTTCACCTGATGGAACAAAATTTTCTTATTACGTTTATGATAGACTTTCACAGGACGAGTCTGTGCTATTATTTGATTTTGACCGTTGCTCTGGATTGTTTTCTAATCCTGCTATAATTCCGACGACAATCGGATCATTCTTGTGGGGACTTACATTTTCTCCAAATTCTCAAATAATATATGCGTGCTCTTCAAATTACGTTTATCAAATCGATGTAAACACTCATAGTTTAGATACTGTTGCAGTATTTGACGGATTTTCCTCCCCCTCCATTCTATACAGTGTTTTCCAATTTATATAGGGCAGCGAATGGTAAGATCTACATTACTACTGGTAACGGAACAGATTATTTACATGTAATTAATTTTCCTGATAGTTTAGGAATGGCTTGCGATGTACAACAACATTCGCTTTTTTTAAATTCGTATAATTTTAGGACGGTACCTAATCATCCAAATTACTATTTAGGCCCGTTGATTGGAAGCCCTTGTGATACGCTTGCACATGTAGGATTGCAAACACATGAAGAGCAAGTGCAAAATTTTACGTTAAGTCCTAATCCATCCACAGGAAATATTAAAATTATTTATTTACTACCACAAAATAAAGAAGGGGCTTTTGAAGTGTACGACTTAAACGGAAAATTGGTTTTTACTAAACAACTTTCACCGTGGAGCAGTTTGCAATATTATAATTTGTCATTTTTAAATAGTGGATTATATCAATGTGTTATTCGTTCTGCTGGAAGTATTGCAACACAAAAATTAATTGTGGTGAAAAATTGAAATGAATTTATAAGTTTTGTTTTTCATAAAAATATTAAAAGTTGAACTAAATATTTTTAAAACACTCCTAACTTTCCTTCAAAGTCAACTCACCTTCCCACTTACTTACAACAGCTGTAGCAACAGCATTACCAATTACGTTTGTTGCCGAGCGGCCCATGTCGAGTAACTGATCAACGCCAAGTAATAATAACAATCCGCCTTCTGGAATATTAAAGGCAGAGAGCATTCCTGCAATTACAACTAGTGATGCACGAGGAACGCCAGCCATACCTTTGCTCGTTACTAATAACATCATCATCATGGTAATTTCTTGTTGCAACGTCAAATTTATTCCATACGCTTGTGCGATAAAAACCGTTGCAAAAGTCATGTACATGATGGAGCCATCAAGATTGAAAGAATATCCTAATGGTAATACAAAACTAATGATGCGTGAACTACATCCGAATTTTTCTAATGCTTCAATTGTTTTCGGAAATGCAGATTCACTCGATGCAGTTGAAAAAGCTAATAAGATTGGCTCTCTAATATTTTTTAATAATCGAATGAAAGGAATTTTTAACGAATAACAAATCGATCCTAAAATTACTAATCCAAAAAACAACAGTCCAGCATAAAAACATGCGATGAGATAAATGTATGCACCAATAACTCCTATTCCTTGTTTTGCAACAACAGCAGCAATTGCACCAAAAACTCCTATTGGTGCAAACAACATTACATAATTTGTAACCTTAAACATGATATGCGAAATGCCTTCAAAAGCATGTACAATACTTTTTGCTTTTTCTCCTAACGATGCGGCAGCAACACCAAAAAATAATGCAAATACTACGATCGGTAATATCTCATTATTCGCCATCGCTTCAACAACGGATTTCGGAATAACATGACTAATAAATTCTTTTAATGACGGAGCAGCTTTCGCTAAACCAGTACTCGCATCTTGAGGAGGTAACGGTAAATGCATCACTGTTCCTGGCTCAAAAAGATTCACCATAATTAATCCCAACGACAACGCTAAAATTGTTGCAACCTGAAAATACAATAATGTTTTTACACCAATTCGTCCTACACTTTTAAAGTCACCCACTTTTGCAACACCTACAACCAAGGTGCTAAAAACAAGAGGAGCAATAATCATTTTTATCAACCGCAAAAATATGTCGCTAAGGATTTGAATGTTATCAGCGAACTTTTCGTAATGAGCTGGATCAGGATAAAAAGCTCGATACAAATATCCTACAAGAATTCCCAGCAACATGCAAAGGAAAATACGGGTGGTGAGGTTAAATTTCATAGTGATTGCTGTTTCCAAAAATAGGCGAAAACACATTAAGAACAACATAAAATCGCATCGTTAAGAGGGCAGTTTTTGGCTATATTTGCAGCCTATTTTAAGAGTATGGAAATCCCTAAGACCTATAATCCCGTTGAAGCCGAAGCCAAATGGTATCCCCATTGGATAAACAAAGGCTATTTTCACTCCGAGCCTGATGAGCGCGAACCCTACACAATTCTGATTCCTCCGCCTAATGTAACGGGCGTTTTGCACATGGGTCACATGCTCAATAACACGATTCAAGATGTGTTGATTCGTAGAGCAAGAATGCTTGGGAAAAATGCTTGCTGGGTACCAGGAACTGATCACGCCTCTATTGCTACTGAAGCGAAAGTGGTTGCGATGCTTCGAGAAAAAGGTATCAAAAAATCGGATCTCAGCAGAGAAGAATTTCTTAGCTATGCTTGGGAATGGAAAGAGAAATATGGCGGTATCATTTTAAGTCAGTTGAAAAAATTAGGTGCTTCTTGCGATTGGGAACGTACGCGTTTTACAATGGAAGATGACTTAAGTGAAGCTGTTATCGATGTGTTTATTGATCTCCATAAAAAAGGATATATCTACCGTGGAATGCGCATGGTGAATTGGGATCCTGCAGGATTAACGGCAGTAAGCGATGAAGAAGTAATTCATAAGGAAGTTCAATCGAAGTTGTATTATGTGCGTTATGTTATTGTTGAAAAAGATGAAGCGTATGACAACGATGATGCACTCGCACGACAAGCTAAATTTGATAAAGGTGAATTCATAACTATCGCAACTGTTCGTCCGGAAACTATTTTAGGTGATACTGCTGTTTGTGTGCATCCCGATGATGATCGCTTTAAAAAGTTGCATGGGAAATTTGCAGTAATTCCATTCGTTAATCGTCGTGTTCCAATTATTCAAGATGATTATATTACGATGGAGTTTGGTACTGGTGCATTAAAAGTTACTCCTGCACATGATCAAAATGATTACAGCTTAGGAATTAAACATAAGCTCGAAGTTATTGATACGCTTAACGCAGATGGAACACTGAGTGCTGCCGCAAAATTTTATGTTGGCGAAGATCGTTTCATCGTTCGTAAAAAAATTACAAAGGATCTTGATGCATTAGGTCATGTTGTTAAGGTTGAAGAATATCAGAATAAAGTTGGTTATAGCGAACGCACGGATGCTGTTATCGAGCCGCGTTTAAGTATGCAGTGGTTTGTGAAGATGAAAGATTTATCGAAGCCTGCACTCTCTGCTGTTATAGATGGCGAAGTAAAATTGATTCCCGAAAAGTTTATCAATACGTACAAACATTGGATGGAAAATGTACACGATTGGTGTATCTCTCGTCAGCTTTGGTGGGGACAACGTATTCCAGTTTGGTACGATGGCAAAGGAAATTTTGTTGTTGCAAAAACTTCAGAAGAAGCAATAGCATTATTCAAAAAAGATAATGCTGCAATTACGCTTGCAGATATTCGTCAGGATGAAGATGTATTGGATACATGGTTCTCCTCATGGCTTTGGCCGATATCTGTTTTTGATGGCTTTAAAGATCCAAATAACAAAGACATCAATTATTATTATCCAACAAATGATTTAGTTTCTGCTCCCGAAATTTTATTTTTCTGGATTGCACGTATGATCATCGTTGGTTATGAATACAGAGGTAAAAAACCTTTCTCCAATGTTTATCTCACAGGTATCGTTCGTGATAAATTAGGACGAAAAATGAGTAAGTCGTTAGGAAATTCTCCCGACCCACTCGATTTAATTACGAAGCATGGAGCTGATGGTGTTCGAGTAGGAATGTTATTCGCATCTCCTGCGGGAAATGATTTACCATTTGATGAAAGTTTATGCGAGCAAGGAAGAAATTTTGCAAATAAAATTTGGAATGCTTTCCGATTAGTAAAAGGTTGGGAAGTGAATACTACCATTGCACAACCACAAGTAAATAAGGTTTCTATCGATTGGTTTCATGCGCGTTTCAACGAAGCTTTATCAGAGATAAATGATCACTATGATAAGTACAGAATTTCGGATGCATTGATCAGCATGTACAAATTGATTTGGGATGATTTCTGTGCTTGGTATCTTGAATTAATTAAGCCTGCATATCAACAACCAATTGACAAAGTAAGTTATGATGCGACGGTAAATTTCTTCGAAAATATTTTGAAGGTGATTCAACCATTCATGCCTTTCATTGCTGAAGAAATTTGGCATCTGCTTGAAGATAGAAAAGAAGGTGATGATATTATCATTGCACTTTGGCCAATGGTAGAAAAATATGATGAAAATTTATTATCATCATTTGCTGTTGCAACAGAATTAATTTCAGAGGTAAGAAATTTCCGTCAGAATAAAAACATTTCTCCGAAGGAGTCACTTGAATTATTGTACAGCACAAATGCAAATGCAGTTAACTTAGATTTATTTGGAGGTGCTGTAAGTAAATTAGCAAACTTATCGTTACTAAAACAAGTAACAGAAAAACCTGCGGGAACATTTACATTGGTGATAAAAAATTTCGAGTGTTTTATTCCCCTTACGGAATCAGTTGATAAAGAAGCTGAGAAAGATAAGTTGCAAAAAGAAAAAGAATATACCATCGGATTTTTGAATTCTGTTATTACAAAATTGAGTAACGAACGTTTTGTAAATAATGCAAAAGCAGAAGTTGTTCAATCGGAACAAAAAAAGAAATCGGATGCAGAAGCAAGAATTAAAGCCATCGAAGAAGCACTTGCTTCTTTGTAAATCATAACGAATATGACGATGCTCACTCAACGTCAGCTTTTTTTAAATCATGTTGCGCAAACGAGTCCTGCGCCAATGGGATTAGAGATCGTACGTGCAGAAGGAATTTATCTGTACGACATTTCTGGCAAGTCGTATATGGATATGATTAGTGGCATCGCAGTAAGTTCTGTAGGGCATCGTCATCCACATGTGTTAAAAGCGATTCATCAACAGTTGGATCAATACATGCACCTGATGGTATATGGCGAATATGTACAAAGTCCGCAAGTGAAACTCGCTGCAAAGATTGCTTCGCTCCTACCCGGTTTAGATTCTGTCTACTTTGTAAATTCCGGTTCCGAAGCTGTTGATGGTGCATTAAAACTTGCACGTAGAGTTACTGGACGAAAGAAAATATTATCCTTCAAAAATTCCTATCATGGAAGTTCAACGGGCGCATTAAGTTTAATGAGTGATCCCTATTTTACGGATCCTTTCAAGCCATTGCTTCCCGAAGTGTATCACCTCAATACTAATGATTGGGAATCACTAAATTTAATTGATGAGGATACGGCGGGTATTTTCGTTGAGATTATTCGTGGTGAAGTTGGAGCCGAAGTAGTCGACCCTGTATTCTTAAGAGCCATTAGAAAACGTTGCAATGAAACAGGTGCTTTGTTCATAGCCGATGAGATACAAACTGGCTTTGGCAGAACAGGTAGTTTCTTCGCCTTCACGCCCCTTTCATTTGTACCTGATATAATTGTACTCGCAAAAGGAATGGGAGGCGGAATGCCAATCGCAGCATTCGTAGCGGCACAGTCTTTAATGCAAACACTTACGCACGACCCAGTACTCGGACATATCACCACATTTGGCGGACATCCCGTATGTTGTGCAGCAAGTTTAGCAACAATTGAAGTTATTGAAGAATTAAATATTGAAGTCAAAGTTCCAAAGCTTGAAAAAATAATTCGATCACGTTTAAAGCATCCATTAATAAAATCAATTTCAGGCAAAGGATTATTATTAGCACTTGACCTGGGTGATGAAAATACAGTTCAGAAAGTAATTACGCACTGCTTAAGGAATGGCATCATTACAGACTGGTTCTTATTCGCTGCGCATAAATTGCGATTAGCTCCTCCACTTACAATTACGGAAGAAGAATTGAATACCGCTTGCGATAAAATCTTGATATCACTCGAACAATCCATTTAAAAATATTACGTTACAAATTTGGTTTTACATTACATTAACAAATTAAAAATCCTATGAATGTATTAATAGTAGAAGACGAACGCAGCTTATCCCACGAGATGGAAATCTATCTCACACGTCAAAATTATAATTGTGATGTAGCTTTCAATGGTAAAAGTGCGGCTGAAAAAATACATCTCAATAATTATGATTTTGTATTATTAGATTTAGGTCTACCAGATATGGATGGATTAGATCTATTACGCGAAGCAAGAAAGAAAGGTAGTGAAGCAACGTTCATAATTTTAACTGCTCGTGGTGAAGTTGAAGATAAAATTACGGGGCTAGATTTAGGCGCCGATGATTATATTCCAAAGCCATTTTCATTAGCCGAATTACAATCAAGGATGCAAGCGATTCTGCGTCGTAAACACGGATTGAAAACGAATATCATGTCGATACAAGATTTTGAAATTGACATTCAAAATAGAACAGTAATTTGCAAAGGAAATTCGATTAACCTTACCAAAAAAGAATTTGATTTATTACATTATCTAGCATTGCATAAAAATAGAGTACTTACACGAATGCAATTAACAGAACATATTTGGGGTGATGTTTTAGAAGATGATTACGAATCAAATTATATTGATGTTCATGTGAAGAATCTTCGCAAGAAATTATCTACACAAGCTCCCATAGAATGGTTTGAAACAGTTCGTGGTGTTGGTTACAGAGTGAACGCTTAATTTTAGTAAACTTAGATTGTTCGTTATTGAATTAATTTGACAGGAATACTTTTCTTAAAAAAAATATTCTACATTCGTAAATGGCTATAAAGAATTTTTTTACTGGTAAACCAATGACTTTACAAGCCAAGTTTACCATTTATAATACTGTATCAAAGGCATTAATAATCCTTGTTTTCGTAGCAATCCTTCCAGTTATCGTTGAAAAAATTGCTTATGATCATATTGATCGTCGCTTAACCGCAAGAGGTGAAAAAGTTTTACGTATCATTCAACGCGGTGGTATTGATGATATCGTTTTAGAACAAGATTGTAGCTTCGAAAGTTATAGCATCTTAAAGGAAGAATTTGTTGCTATCTATCCAATCTTAAAACCATCAATTAAGAAACCAAAAATTGAAATTAAAAATGAATCTTGGTCAATTGAAGGTGAACGTTTAGAGCATCGTATTTATCGACGACAATTTACCTACGACAATCAACTCTATGAACTCAACATTGGCGAAGGAATCAGTAATATTGAAGAGTTAAAAAGTACGATACAACGCTTTTCTTTATGGATCATGCTTGGCATTATTTCCATCTCTATTTTCTTAGATCTTGGATTCGTACGTTTACTTTTAAAGCCGTTAAATAAAATTATTGTAAACAAATTAAAGCCAGTTCCTTCTCCTGCATCATTCGACTTTACAAGCATTCCAAGTTCAACGTTTGAATTCCACAAACTGGATCAACGTATTAATGAGATGATGCATAAATTAAAAGATGCCTTTCAAATCGAAAAGGAATTTATTACGAACGTGTCGCATGAATTACAAACACCAATTAGCATCGTACAAAATCGTATTGAAAATATTATTGTTGAAGGTAACGCTCCCGATGATGTTGTAATCCGACTCACCGATTCTCAACGCACACTCAATAGAATGAGTAGAATTATCAAAGCACTTTTGTTAATGTCGAAAATCGAAAATGATCAATACATTAAAACAGATGTTGTAAAAATTAATGAATTACTCGAAGAAGTTTTAGAAGAAGTTGATGACCGTTTAAACCAAAAAAATATTCGTCTTTATAAAAATTTTTATGATGACATTGAATTAAAGCCTTGCAACAAAGCATTATTATTTACACTCTTTTCCAACTTGCTTAATAACGCTATCAAGTACAACAAACAAAATGGTTCAATTACAATCACAACGCACCAAGTAAATAATAAATTCACCATCGAAATCCGCGACACTGGAATCGGTATCGACGAAAGTGAACAACAAGCTATTTTTGATCGCTTCAAACGTCTCAATAAAAATGAAGCTGAAGGTTACGGACTTGGATTACCCATTGTAAAAACCATCGCAGCATTTCACAATATAGATATTGATGTTACATCGGAACCTGAAGTAGGAAGTGTTTTTACATTGAGTATAAATTAGAAAAATACGCTCAATTTCTTGAACTATTAAACTATGTTTTC
>JBBRAW010000111.1:0-10689 GCA_038206385.1 Bacteroidia bacterium
TGGATTAGCAGTAAGTGGTTTCGTGCCTCTCGAAAATTTAAAGAAGAATAATACAGCACAAGAAGGCGATCTATTATTTTTAACAAAAGCTATCGGCGTAGGAATATTTACTACCGCATCAAAAAAAGAATTGCTTACTGATGCAGATCTTGATATTGCCATAAAAAGCATGAGTACACTTAATAAAATTGGTGCAGATCTTGGAAAAATAAAAGATGTTCATGCATTAACAGATGTAACTGGTTTTGGGCTTTTCGGACATTTAATTGAGATGGCAGAAGGAAGTGGATTGAGTGCAGAAATTGATATGAATGCGGTGCCCGAGTTAAAAGGAATTGATGTTTACCTCGATCAATATTGTATTCCTGCAATCACCTATCGCAACTGGAATAGTTATGGAGATAAAATTTCGGAAGTAGGAGCGAGAGCACTTCATTTAGGATGTGACCCACAAACAAGTGGAGGATTATTAATCGCAGTACATCCTGATTCATTCGATGAAATTACAACTCTTTTAAAAGCTAATAATTTTGATGATGTATTTTGTAATCCCATTGGTAAATTAGTTGCAAAAGCAGAAAAGGTTATTGTTGTGAATGATTATAAATTGTCTTGATCAGTTTTATCTTATGAACCTCGCCGACATTATTGGCTCCATTGGAGTTATAATTTTACTAATTGCTTTCTTCTTAAATCTCTTTGGATATCTTCAACAAGATAGCATTTGGTATTCTTTGTTAAATGTTATTGGAGCAGCACTTGCTGGTATTGCATCCTATCTTATTCCTTACTGGCCATTTTTTGTATTGGAAATAATTTGGACAACTGTTTCAGTTATCGGATTTATAAAAGCTTTGAAAAATTAAAATGCATGCACAAAAAAAATCCCACTATTTGTGGGATTTTTAATTTGCAATAATTCCGATAACTTTCGGTTCTTCATAAAGTGGTTCCCTCATGGTAATTCTGCATTCTTAATTCTGCATTCTTAATTCTGCATTCTTAATTATAATCCTACATTGTTTTTAACTCTGCAACCAATTTGGTAAGAACAGATTTCGCATCGCCAAAAAGCATGGATGTTTTAGGATTGTAAAAAAGTTCATTTTCAATTCCAGCATAACCAGCATTCATCGAGCGTTTGTTTACAACAATATGCGAAGCGTTTTCAACTTCTAAAATAGGCATACCATAAATTGGACTAGCAGGATCATTTTTAGCAGCAGGATTTACAACATCATTCGCTCCAACAACTAATACAACATCTGTTGTTGCAAATTCACCATTGATTTCTTCCATCTCAACTAATTTATCGTAAGAAACATTTGCTTCTGCAAGCAAAACGTTCATGTGTCCTGGCATGCGACCTGCAACAGGATGGATTGCATATTTTACTGAAACACCTCTTTCTTCTAAAATATTTTCAAGCTCATGAATAACATGTTGTGCTTGTGCAACTGCTAATCCGTAACCTGGAACGATGACTACTTTTTTCGAATAGTTCATTAACACAGCTAAATCCGAAACCGAAATATCTTTAATACTTCCAGTAACACCATCGCGTTCAGCTACTGCTGCATTTGATCCACCGAAGGCACCAAAAATAACATTACTCAAAGGACGATTCATTGCTTTGCACATCACTAATGTTAAAAGCGTTCCTGCAGATCCAACTAAGATACCTCCAGTTTGCATTGCTTGATTTGCGTATAAAAATCCACCTGTTGCAGCAGCTAATCCTGTAAAGGAGTTAAGAAGAGAAATTACAACGGGCATATCGGCACCACCAATCGGAATGGTAAAGAATACTCCATAAGCAAGAGATATTGCAAATAAAATATAAACGCCGCCTTGTATCGCTAAAGGATTCATCAACATGTATGCACCAAATCCTAAAGTGATTAAAAGGATAATGTTGTTAAGCATGTTATAACTTGGTAGTCGGATGGCTTTATTCATCGTTCCATTCAACTTTAAAAATGCGATGATTGATCCTGAAAACGATACTGATCCAATTATTAATCCAACGATGATGCATAACATTGGTCCGAAACCATTTCCTGTGTTGTGATGAAATTCGATTAGGCCAATTAATGCAGCACAAGCGCCACCCATTCCATTGAATAAGGAAACAAGTTCTGGCATCTTTGTCATTTGTACTTTTTTAGCTGTCATCCAACCAATGATAGTTCCAATGGCAATACCTGCGAAAATTAAACCAAGCACTAACATGGTTACCTTACTTAAATCTTTATAAAGAAAGATGGTACCAAAAATTGCAAGCGTCATACCTGCAGCACCAATGAGATTTCCGTTTCTTGCTGTCTTTGGGTTCCCCATCATTTTTAAGCCAATGATGAAAGTGACTGAAGCAATTAAATAAATAATTTCTAATATTGAATTAAGCATATTCGTAATAGCGTAAAATCGGTTTTATTGTAATTAACGTAATGAGGATATTATTTCTTTTTCTTAAACATTTCAAGCATGCGATCGGTAACAACAAATCCACCAACAACATTTAATGTTCCTAAAATAACAGCGAGAAATCCTAAAATTAATCCTGCAGTATTTTCAATTTCGCAATTTAACATTACGATGATTGCACCAACAATTACAACACCATGAATGGCATTTGCTCCGCTCATTAATGGCGTATGAAGTACTGTAGGAACATTGCCTATAACCTCTACACCCACAAATATGGAGAGTAGGATGATGTAAATCATTTGACGATTTTCTGCTATGAAATTAATTATTTCAGTCATTGAATTTTGTATTGAGATTATACTATTTTTTTTATTGTTGAATTATGCTGTTACAACTTTTACAACAGCAGGATGAACAGCTATTCCGTTGTGAACGATGAGTGATCCTTTCGTAATGTCCTCATTCATTTCCCATTTAAAACCATCTTTAGTAGCAAGATGAAGCAAGAAAGTTTGAATATTTTTCGCGTACAAATCAGTAGCATTTAAAGGTAGGAGTGAAGGGATATTTGATTCGCCGATTAAAGTAACACCGTGCTTTACAACTGTTTTATTTAATTCACTCAGCACACAATTTCCACCTTGCTCTACAGCCATATCTACAATGACTGAACCGAATTTCATTTTTTTAACCATCTCTTCAGTAACAAGAACAGGTGCTTTTTTCCCAGGGATTAATGCAGTAGTTATTACTAAATCTGCATCAGCTACATGTTTCGTAACAAGTTCTTGTTGTGCCTTTAAAAAATCATCAGAAACACCTTTTACATATCCGCCTTCAATCTTGATGGAATCATCACCTTTTAACATGATAAACTTGCCACCAAGTGATTCAACTTGTTCTTTAGTCTCCGGACGAATATCCGATACTTCAACGATAGCACCTAAACGTTTTGCGGTTGCTATTGCTTGTAATCCTGCAACACCAGCACCAAAAATTACCACCTTAGAAGGTTTGATAGTTCCAGCGGCTGTCATTAGTAATGGGAATATTTTTCCAAGAGCATTGGCACCCATCAACACTGATTTATATCCTGCAAGGTTAGCTTGTGAACTAAGCGCGTCCATCTTTTGGGCACGACTTATACGCGGAATCGCATCCACTGAAAATGCAGAAATGCCTCGTGCTACACATGCATCTACCAACTCAGGATTTGTTGAAGCCCACATAAATGAAATCAGGATTGCCCCAACTTTCATCTTTGCTATTTCTGATTGTTGAGGTGCATTCACCTTCAAAATCACATCTGCTTTAGCATAAACATCATCGCCATTATTTTCAATTGATGCTCCAGCGGCTGAATATTTATCGTCGGTATAATATGATTTTAAGCCAGCACCTGCCTGAACCATAATGTTAAAACCAGCTTGAACAAGTTGTGAAGTAACTTCTGGACTAAGTGCTACGCGGCACTCACGGTCTTTTGTTTCTAATGGTACACCAATTAGCATAATCTACTTTGATATAATATAAATATGAATAACTCGAAAAACCGAATTGAGCGCAAAGGAATACAAAAAAGTGCATTTACCGAATTTAACAAGCAGAAGTTCTTTGTTAATCAACATCAATAAAACAAACATAACAGAACTTTTGCCTCTCATCAAATAATTCATGACCTTTGAACCAGCAAAAAAATTATGGTAAAGTATACACCTGCATATCTTAAAAAGCTGGAAGACCTTTTAAAAGAAGGAGCTTATGAAGTGCGTTATGAAAAGGGAAATTTCAAATCCGGATATTGTATTCTTGAGGATAAACGGGTTGTAGTTATCAATAAATTTTCAACATTGGAGAGCCGCATTCAGGCGCTTATGGAGATTATTCAGGCGATGGCAGCTAGCGGACTTTTAAATAGTGATCTCAAACAAGCGGGTATGAAAAATCCAATTGTAACAAAAGATTTGAGCACTGATGTTGAAATCGAATTTGGGGATGATGTGTCTGAAATAACTGCTTCAAATGAAATTGAATCAACAGAAAATAACGAACAATAAACCTTGCTGAAAGTCACTTTTTTAGGTACTGGTACTTCTCAAGGCGTTCCTGTGATAGCTTGTACTTGCATTGTTTGTACCAGTGAAGATTCTAGAGATAAAAGATTACGGACTTCCATTTTATTAGAGAACGAGCAAACAACTGTAGTCATTGACTCTGGCCCAGATTTTCGCCAACAATTATTACGCGCTAAAGTGATGAAGTTGGATGGATTAGTTTTTACTCATGAACATAAAGATCACGTTGCTGGGATGGATGATATTCGAGCATTCAATTATATCCTAAAACGACCTGTTGATATATATGCTACTGAAAGAGTTCAGCAAGCTTTAAAAAGAGAATTCCATTATGCTTTTGATGGAAATAAATATCCAGGTACGCCTGAGTTAATTCTTCATACCATAGTAAAAGAACCTTTTAAAGTTGGAACAATTGAATTGCAACCAATCCTTGTGAAACATTATATGCTTGATGTTTTCGGCTATCGAATTGGTGATTTTACCTATATTACTGATGCTAAAACAATTCCTGAAGAAGAGATTGAGCTTATGAAAGGAACGAAAGTTTTAGTGATCAACGCACTTCGCAGAGAAACACATGTTTCACATTTTTCTCTAGACGAAGCTTTAGCAATGATTAAAAGAATAAATCCTGAAAAGGCATATCTAACACATTTGAGTCATCAGATGGGAAAGCATATTGAATTAAATAATGAATTGCCTCCAAATGTAGAATGTGCTTATGATGGTTTAGAACTGTTTTTTAATTGATATTTCAATCCTTACATGTTTTATGCAAGATCAATGCACTAATTGTTGAAAGTACTACTAATTTAACATCATTACGATGAAATTTATCGTACTTTTGTAGTGCATGCAACCCAAACTGATTATAGCTATTGATGGCTACTCTTCCTGCGGGAAAAGCACTGTTGCGAAAGCACTTGCTAAGAAATTGCAACTCCATTATATCGACTCAGGAGCTATGTACAGGGCTGTTACCTTGTATTTTTTAGAAAACGATATTCCTATCCCTGGTCCAGAAGAAGTTCACGATTTTGTATACGATTTTGAAAAGGTGTTGGATGATGTTCATATCAGTTTCCAATTTAATCCCGATTCTGGCTTTAGTGAGGTTTATCTTAATGATAAAAATGTTGAATTAGAGATTCGTAGTATGTTGATTAGCGAAAATGTTAGCCATGTAAGTTCAATAAAAGCTGTTCGTGATCGGTTAGTAGCCTTACAACAAATGGCTGCCGATAGTGGTAGTTTGGTGATGGATGGTCGTGATATTGGAACTACTGTTTTCCCAAATGCAGACCTCAAAATTTTCATGAAAGCTGATCCAATGGTGAGAGCAAATCGCCGATACAAAGAGATGCAGGATAAAGGTATTGATGTGACATTTGAAGAAGTAATAAATAATGTAGTAGGACGTGATTACGAAGATACTCATCGTGAAGAAAGTCCTTTGAGAAAAGCTGTTGATGCTATTTTTTTAGATAACACGCATATCAGTCAGGAAGATCAAGTTGTATTTGTATTGAATGAGATTCAAAAAGTGAAAAATCAAGCTAAAAGTTCTATCTGATAAACTATTACTTAGCTTAAAACGTTTGAGAATTAAATTTTGACCATGAAAGTTACCATTGATGCGAATTCTGGGTTTTGTTTTGGGGTTGTTTATGCTATTCAAATGGCAGAAGATGAACTCGAACTCAATGGGAATTTATATTGCTTAGGCGACATCGTTCACAATGGAGAGGAAGTAGATCGGCTAAAAGCAAAAGGACTTCAGATAATTAATCACGAAGAATTAGCAAACTTAAAAGATTGTAAGGTTTTGATTCGCGCACATGGTGAACCACCTTCAACTTATCAATTAGCTTTAAAAAATAATATTGAATTGATCGATGCTTCTTGCCCTGTTGTTTTGAAATTGCAACATCGTGTAAAGACAAGCTTCGAAAAATCAGAAATTACGAATGGTCAAATTGTGATTTATGGTCAGCCCGGACATGCTGAAGTGAACGGCTTAGTAGGACAGACAGAAGGAAAGGCAATTGTTGTTTTTACTGAAGATGATTTAGATCAAATTGATTATTCGAAACCAGTTCATTTCTTTTCACAGACTACCAAAAGCACCAAGGGTTTTGAGAAAATGGTGCAGATGATTCAAGGAAGGATTATACAATTTAAGGGTTCACTTGAAGATGGTGATTTCATTACAAACGATACTCTATGCCGTCAGGTTTCTAATCGTGAGCCGCACATGCTACGATTTTCTAAAGAGCATGAGGTAATTATATTTGTGAGTGGTAAGAAGAGTTCAAATGGGAAAGCGCTTTATAGTGTTTGCAAAGACACCAATCCTGAGAGTTATTTCATCTCTAATGCTGATGAGTTAGATGCAAATTGGTTTGATGGAAAAGAGACGATTGGCATTGCAGGAGCTACATCCACACCCATGTGGTTGATGGAAGATGTTAAAAATAAAATAGAAACTTTTGAAAAGGTAGTTGCTTGATAACAAGTAATTTGATTTAAGTTAATTCAATTAAAATCTTGATATAATTTTTCTATTAAATCCAGAATATTTTTACCCTTTTAGCATTTAACTTTTGGAGATGCATATATTAAAAATTGCAGGAATTTGTGAGATACAATCTTCTGTGAATTTGAGGACAAATAATTCTTTGTAATTCAGGATTAATTAATTACATTTGCGCTCCTTTTTCTAGGTAGACTTTAAGAGGGATTATAAACTAGATGGCAAATACTTCCAATATTCTGGAGAACAACTCCGCAGTGCAATTTGCAGTACCTGATCCAAACGATTTCGATTGGAACGACACAGGTAAAGCAGTTGATACTTACAAATCAGATGACCGTACCAAGCAAGAAGCTTTGTATGATCAAACACTGAATCAAGTGCTGGAACGAGAAATCGTTATGGGCGAAATCATCGGCCTTACCAGCAAAGAGGCTGTAGTCAACATTGGCTACAAATCAGATGGCCTTATCCCACTAGCTGAATTTCGTCACATGCCTGATCTTAAGGTTGGTGATAAAATTGAAGTTTATGTGGAAACAGCTGAAGACAAAAATGGTCAGCTGATCTTATCTCACAAAAAGGCGCGTGCCATGAAATCATGGGAACGTGTTAATGAAGCTTTGGAGAAAGATGAAGTGATTACTGGTTACGTGAAATGCCGCACAAAAGGTGGTTTGATCGTAGACGTATTTGGCATCGAAGCATTCCTTCCAGGATCGCAAATTGATGTTAAGCCTATCCGTGATTATGATATCTACGTAGGCAAAACCATGGAATTCAAGATTGTGAAAATCAATCAAGAATTTAAGAACGTGGTAGTATCCCACAAAGTGCTTATCGAGAATGAAATGGAGAAGCAAAAAGTGGAAATCATGAGTAAATTGGAGAAAGGTCAGGTACTTGAAGGAACTGTGAAAAACATCACTTCTTATGGTGTGTTCATGGATCTTGGCGGTGTTGATGGCTTACTTCATATTACTGATATTAGCTGGGGACGTATTACCCATCCTGAAGAAGTGTTGAAATTAGATGAGAAAATCAATGTTGTAATTCTTGATTTTGATGATGAGAAGAAACGTATCGCTTTAGGTTTAAAGCAACTTACTCCTCAGCCATGGGAATCATTAGACAAAGAATTAAAACAAGCAGATAAAGTAAAAGGTAAAGTAGTTGTTCTTACCGACTACGGTGCTTTTGTTGAAATCATACCAGGTGTTGAAGGTTTGATTCACGTTTCAGAAATGTCATGGTCACAACATTTACGTAGCCCTCAAGATTTCTTGAAGGTTGGTGATGAAGTTGAAACTGTGATTCTTTCTATCGATCGTGATGAGCACAAAATGTCACTTGGATTGAAGCAATTATCTCCTGATCCTTGGGGACAAATTCTTGAGAAATATCCTGTTGGATCTAAGCATAAAGCTAAGGTGCGCAACTTCACCAACTTTGGTGTGTTCGTAGAATTAGAAGAAGGTGTTGACGGATTAATTCATATCTCAGATCTTTCATGGAACAAGAAAATAAAGCATCCTGCTGAATTCACTAAAATTGGTGAAGAATTAGATGTTGTAGTTCTTGAAGTAGATGTTGAGAATCGCAGATTAAGTTTAGGACATAAGCAACTTGAAGATAACCCTTGGGATACTTACGAATCAGTTTTAGGAGTTGGTAACTTACAAGAAGGTGTTATTGGAAAAGTAACTGATAAAGGCGCTGCAGTATTATTTAACAGCTTTGGTGTAGAAGCATTCGCTCCATACCGTCAGTTACAGAAAGAAGATGGTACAATTGCAAAAGAAGGTGAGACACTTGAGTTTAAGGTGATCGAATTCAGCAAAGAAAATCGTCGTGTTGTTGTATCTCATTTACGTGTTTATGATGAGAAAGCTCCTGTAGGTAAAACAACGGAAGGTGGTGATACTGAAAAAGCAGCTCCGCAACAATCTACTACACAGAAAGCAGTTAAGAAGATTAAAGAATCACAAGAGAAATCTACACTTGGAGATATCGACGCATTAGCAGCATTGAAAATGTCGATGGAAGCTAGTGAGAAGAAAACTGATGAGAACTAATCTTAGTTAAGAATTTCCTCTTTAAGGGAGATTAAAATACAAACCGTTGCTTTCGAAAGATAGCAACGGTTTTTTTGTTGATGGAATATTTTAATTGTGCTTATTAAAAATTGATTGCAAATAGTAGATAGGTTAGTGCGAGTAATTAATTATTGTTGTTTAGGCTTTTCACGAATTAAAATGAATGCTAAAAAAAACTGAAACAGGATTTAAGGATTAACAGGAAATACAAGATTTTTTTACGCCTTTTTTTAAAGGGGGATTTAGCATTTGGAAACATAATTTTACGATTTCGAAATTTTTTTATTGCTGTGAAATGCAGATTATCATTCCATCTCCTTAACATCATACAATTGAATAGTATTCGGCTGTTTGTTTCCAAAACGGTATCTTTAGGTATTATTAGTTATGCGAAATACAATAAAGGATTATTTAGATTAGTGTGCAAGTATTGAAAAATAATGAATGGAATAAAACAGAAAAACTAATTATTAGCAGGTAAAATGAAAAGACAATTCTTGAAATTATTTATTACGACATTGCTATTTATGTTCATGAAAACAAATAGCAATGCCCAAGGATTAAATCATACTTTTGTGGTTGGATATGCTGGTGGACTAGATTCTCATACCTCTTCTCTTAGAGGAAAAATTGAGGTTGATTCAAATTCTATAACTGTAATTCCCGCTAATTTTAAAATGCCATTTGATGGTGCACAAGCAAATATATCTGATGAAAATGGTAATCTCTTAATGGTGACTAATGGTTGTTGGATAGCGGATGCGACAGGAGATACCATGCAGAACGGGGGAGGGTTAAATCCAGGATTTTTTACAGGTGGGTGGTGTGATCAAACTAGTGGAATTCCTAATGTTCATTCAAGTGTATTTTTGCCTTGGCCTGGAGATAGCTCAAAATATATCCTCGTTCATCAAACGGGAAACTCCAGTTTACCTAATCTAGTTTCTTCAGAATTATATTATTCAGTAATAGATATTACTCAAAATGGAGGATTAGGATCTGTTACTCAGAAAAATATCATTGCATTTCAAGACTCTCTTGATCCCGGGATGGCGGCTTGTAAACATGCAAATGGTAGAGATTGGTGGATTGTGCTTTTTAAAGATAATTCGGATCTTATTTATAAACTTTTATTAACTCCATCAGGAATTACAAGTATTATGTCTCAACATTTAGGTTTGCCTTCTCAGAGCAATTATAACGGACAACCTCAATTTTCACCTGATGGAAGTAAGTTTGCTTTTCATCACAGATATGGTGTTATAAATGCAGTAACGCATCGTATTCGCTTGTTTGATTTTGATCGTTGTACAGGAATGTTTTCGAATGGAAATTTAATGAGCATTGTTGATTCTGCCTCTGGCCTTGGATTAGCTTTTTCACCAAACTCTAAATATTTGTATTTTTCAACGTTCACCAAAATATTTCAATTAAACACTGATACATCAAATTTTGCCGCAAGTTTACAAACTGTTGCAAATTTTGATGGATATTGTTATCCATATACTTTCACCTGTACCTCCTTTTGGACAATGTATTTAGCAGCAAATGG
>JBBRAW010000112.1:0-10410 GCA_038206385.1 Bacteroidia bacterium
CTCCCTTTGTATATCAATGGTCGCCGAATGTTAGTGTTGGTACTTCTGCTACAAATTTATCTCAAGGAAATTATACAGTTACTGTTACCGATGCGAATAGTTGTTCTTCCATTTTAAATATTTTAATTAATCAACCTACACCTTTGCTTTTATCGCAAGGTGTTATAACTGATGTTAAATGCAATGGTGGAAATAATGGAAGTGCGCAAGTAATTGTGAATGGAGGAACTTCTCCTTATACCTATTTATGGTCGAATGGAAGTTTAGGAAGTGCTACTTCAAATTTATCTCAAGGAAATTATACAGTTACTGTTACTGATAATAATAGTTGTTCTGCACAACTTATTTTTAACATTAATGAACCAAGTGCACTTGCATTAAATCTTATTGCAACAACAAACGTAAGTTGTAATGGAGGCAATAATGGATCATTAAATGTAAATGTAATCGGAGGAACTCCAACGTATACTTATTTATGGTCGAATGGAAATCTAACAGCTAACGCTACTAATTTATCGTTTGGAAATTATACGGTTACCGTTACTGATCAAAACGGTTGTACTACTTTACTTACATCCACTATTACAGAACCTTTACCACTTACTCTAACGCTTGTTTCACAAACTGATGTTAGCTGTAACGGAGATAATACAGGTGCGATTACTTTAATTGCAGCAGGAGGAACGACTCCTTACAATTATTCTTGGTCAGCATCAGGAAGTATTTCTAACACCTCTTCAAGTTTAATTGCTGGACCTTACACAACAACAGTTACTGATAATAACGGATGCTCTGCATCAATTACAAATACAATTAATGAACCTTCACTTCTAACTCTTGCAATCAATTCTTTTACGGATGTTTCTTGCAATAGTGGGTCGAATGGATCTATTCAACTAATTGCGAACGGTGGTGTTCCAACGTATAACTATCAATGGAGTAGTGGTGGTTCAAATTCCTCTTCGGCTTTTAATCTAGCAACTGGTACCTACACTATTACTGTTACCGATCAAAATGGATGTACTAAATCAGTTAGTCAATTTATTGATGAGCCACTTCCATTACAAACTATTTTAAATATTACTGATGCAACATGTTTTGGAGATCCAACTGGTAATGCAACAGTAGTTGTAAATGGAGGCGTTACTCCTTATGCGTATTCATGGTTTCCCGGAGGATCAATTACAGCTTCTGCAACAAATTTAATTGCTGGAAATTATACAGTAACTATCACCGATCAAAATGCTTGTACAACCCAGGCAATAGCAATAATTAATCAACCAACAGCAATTTTATTAGCAACTGGTAATACTCCCGCAAGTTGTGGTTCTACGAATGGAAGTGTAAATGTTGTAGCAAATGGTGGTGCTGGTGGATTTGTTTATTTGTGGAATACGAATGCTATTACCGATGTTGTTCCAAACTTAGGAGCTGGATCATATACTGTAACTGTTACAGATCAAAGTGGATGTTCCGCATCTGCAAATGCTAACGTAAATAATTTAGGTGGACCAAATATTACAATTGCATCAAGTACTGATGTGAAATGTTTTGGTGGTAATGATGGTGCTGCACAAGTAAATATTATTTCAGGTAATGGACCATACATTATCAACTGGCTTCCTTCTGGTGGAAGTACCATTAATGCAACATCACTTATTGCAGGAAACTATAGTGTTAATGTTACAGATGTTAACGGATGTACTGCTTCATCTCCAATTGTTATCAATCAACCGACAGCAATAAATATTATTGCAAATTCAACAACGGCACATTGTAATCAAGCGGATGGATCATCAACTGTATTAGTAAACGGTGGTGTTTCTCCTTACACATTTGTTTGGTCAAATAGTTCTTCTTTAATTGACAATGCTTCAAATTTACTTTTCGGAAATTATACAATAACTGTAACGGATGCTAATAATTGTTCAGCATCAACACAAGATATAATACCAAATGCAGCTGGCCCAAATGCACTCATTGGAGTTACAACTGATGTATCCTGTTTTTCACTTGCAGATGGAAGTACTTTTGTAAATGTAAATGGAGGAGTTGGTCCTTATGCATTTTTATGGTCGAATGGAACGCTTACCAATTCTGCGAATGCACTCGTAGCAGGAAATTATACTGTTACGGTAACGGATGCTTTTGGATGTACTGTAATTGCATCTACAAATATTGCACAGCCATCACAACTTATTTTAAATACAAACAACACAACTGCAACATGTGGTTCTGCAAACGGAACTGCACAAGTAAATGTTGTTGGAGGAACAAGTCCATATAATTTTAGTTGGTCGTCTGGTGGAAGCGTTTCTGCGAATGCATTAAATCTTACTGCAGGTTCATACACAGTAACTGTTACAGATGCGAAAGGTTGTTCGGCAATTGATAATACAATTGTTGCAAATGCTGGTGGTCCTGTGTTATCACAAGGAATAATTACTAATGTTAATTGCTTTGGCGGATCGAATGGAACTGCAACAGTAAATGTTGTTTCAGGAATTGCTCCATATCAATTTAGTTGGTCGCCAGTTGGTGGAAATGCTGCAACTGGTGTTGGATTAAGTATGGGAAATAATTCTGTTACGGTTACTGATGCAAATGGATGTAATTCGAATTTAAACTTTTTTATTGCCGAACCAACTGCATTAGTTGTAAATAATCTAACTACAGATGTTGCATGTAATGGTGGTGCTGATGGTACTGCAAGTATTGATGCAATAGGAGGAACATTACCTTATGTATATGATTGGAATCCGGGTGGAATTCAATCTGCAAATAGGGCTAGTTTACCAGCCGGAAATTACATAGTAACAGTAACGGATGCATTAGGATGTTCTGCGCAAACTATTGCTATAGTAAATCAACCAACAGCAGTTGTTTACAATGCTATTATCACAGATGAAAATTGTAATGGAAATGCAAATGGAGTTATCAATTTAAATGTAAACGGTGGCATCACACCCTATACTTTTTTGTGGAGTAATGGTGTCAGTGGAAATTCTTCTATCACTAATCTTGTTGCGGGATTGTATACTGTAACGGTTAGCGATAACAATGGATGTAGCAGTAGTAGTTCACATCAAATAAATCAACCAAGTGCAATTATTATTCTTCCTGCTACTATTCCAGCAACATGCGGTACCGCGAATGGATCTGCGAATGTGAATGTAAATGGTGGAACTGGTACATTAAATTATCAATGGTCGAATGGTGCAAGTATCATTAATAGTATTTCAAATGTTGTTGCAGGAACATATACTGTTACTGTTACAGACCAAAATGGATGTACTTCATTCACTCCAATTGCAATTCCAAATTTAGGTGGACCAACTGCGGCAATTAGTGCGACAAATAATGTAACCTGTTTTGGTGGGAACAATGGTAATGCAACTGTAAATGTTACATCTGGCATCGGACCATTTCAATTTGTGTGGTTACCTTCAGGAGGAAATGCTGCAACAGCGAATGGACTTAAAGTAGGAAATTACACTGTAGAAGTTCACGATGCTAATAATTGTATTTCTGTAATTCCTGTACAAATAACTGAGCCGAATGCACTAGCAATTATTTTAAATATTTCACCAGCTACGTGTGGTAATCCAAACGGTAGTACGAATGCTGTTGTGAATGGTGGCACTGGTGCTTACACATACACTTGGAGCAACGGATCAACAGGAACGACTGTCATCAACAACCTTTCTGCAAATGCATATTCAATTACCATTACTGATGCGAATGGTTGCACATTAAATCAAAATTTTGTGGTGCCTGCAGTAGGTGGACCAACAGTAAATATTGCAACTAATAATCCAGCTTCTTGTTTTGCTGTTGCAGATGGCTCCGCATCCGTTAATGTTACTGCTGGTGTTGCGCCATTTATTTATTCTTGGTTTCCATCGGGTGGTTCTGCTGATAATGCATCGAATCTTCTTGCAGGAAATTATACTGTAACTGTTACAGATGCGAATGGTTGTGGTACTCCTCAAAATATTGTTATAAATCAACCAACGCAAATATTACTCAATACTGTTTTACAAACTGCAACATGTGGAAGTGCGAATGGATCAGCAACAGTTCAAGTGAATGGTGGAAACCCTGCTTATCTTTTTGTATGGTCGAATGGTGCAAGTATAAATCAAATACAAAATTTAACCGCTGGTAATTATACTGCAACAGTTACAGATCAAAATGGTTGTACTGCACAAATTGTTGCACAGGTACAAAATGCAAACGGACCAGCAATTTCAATTGCATCGCAACAAGATGTAAGTTGTAAATCAGGAAATGATGGATCGATTACAGTAAGTATTTTAGGAGGTGCTGGCCCTATCAATTACCAATGGAATACTGGTGCAATTGGCACAACAGTAAATAATTTATCAGCAGGAAATTATACGATCACTGCAACAGATATTAATGGATGCAGCAGTTTAATAAATGCAACAATCAATGAGCCTACTGTATTACAATCAAATATTATTGTTACCTCATCAACCTGTGGTAATGCAAATGGTTCGATAAACGTTATTGCAAATGGAGGTAGTAATGGCTATCAATATAATTGGAGTAATGGTGCTATTGGTTCTTCTCAAAATAATATTTTATCAGGAACATATTCTGTTACTATTACTGATTCAAAAGGATGTACAATAAAAGATTCTTCAACTATAAATAATATTGCTGGTCCTTCAATAGCTGTGAGTAATACAACAAATGTTCATTGTTATGGTGGTAATGATGGAACAGCTTTAGTGAATGCACAAAATGGAACTTCTCCATACGCTTTTAGTTGGTCTTCATCGGCGGGAAGCGCAGCAAATGCAAATGGATTAGCGGCAGGAAATTATTCTGTCACTGTTACCGATGCGAATGGATGCTCGTCAGTTACAACAGTACAAATAAATCAACCAACACAAATACAATTACAACCTTCAAGTACTTCCGCAAGTTGCAATGCATCAAATGGAACAGCATCTGTAATAGCAAATGGAGGTACTGGTACTTATCAATACAATTGGAGTAATGGTTCACTTACAAGTAATATTAATAACCTAATTACAGGAAATTATACTGTAACAGTAACTGACATTTCAGGATGTTCGATACAAACAAGTATTATCGTTCCAGCATTAGGAGGTCCAATATTATTTCCATTAACAAATAACGATGTTCATTGTAAAGGTGGTCATGATGGTAGTGCAAGTATCAGTGTAAGTAGTGGTACTTCTCCTTATCAATATACATGGTTTCCTTCGGGAGGAGCGAATGCACTTGCTACGAATCTATCAGCCGGAAATTATTCTGTTACCGTTAGTGATGTTCATGGATGTAGTAGCTTAATAAATATTATAATTCAAGAACCAACATTAGTTACTGCGTCTATTCCTACTGTACAAAATGTAAGTTGTTACGGTGGAAATAACGGACAAGCTACTGCACTAGCAAATGGTGGAATTGCTCCTTACCAATATCAATGGTCGAATGCAGTAAATTCAATTACAACAACTAATCTTACACAAGGAAATTATACAGTAACAATTACAGATGCAAACGGATGTACTGCACAAAATTCTACAGCTATTATTCAACCTACTGGATTAAATATTACACAGATAAATTACACAGATGTTTCTTGTTTTAATGGTACAAATGGAACTGCGACATTTAATATTAATGGGGGCACATTACCATATCAATATTCTTGGTCGAATGGAGCAACGAGTTTTGCAACCATTAATAGTTTAGCTGCAGGAAATTATAGCGTTACGGTTACTGATGGGAATGGATGTACTATAAATACTATTTATTTAATATCACAACCAACAGCTTTAAATATTCCAACACCAATTGTAACCAATGTAAAATGTCATGGCGACAGTACTGGATCTGCAATTGTTCTTCCTGTAGGTGGTGTTTCTCCTTACACTGCAAATTGGTCAAACGGAACAATCGGTAACAATACAATTCATCTTATTGCAGGAAATTATTCTGTTACAGTTACGGATGGAAATGGATGTACTTCGAATCAATTTTTTGTTGTTAATGAACCAACAATATTAGAACTACAAGCATTACTCAGTGATGTGCGATGCTTCGGCGAATCAAATGGTGTATTAAAAGTTGCACCTGCTGGTGGTGTGGCACCTTACGCTATTACATGGAACAATCCACTTGCTTCAGGATTTAACAATACACAATTACCCGCAGGAAATTATACTGCAACGATAACAGATATTCATTCTTGTGTGATTGATTCATCATGGCATATTGGACAACCATTACCATTATCATTAATTGTTACAACGCCTGCTAAAATTTGTATTGGACAAAGTGCAACATTGAACGCACAAGTTTCTGGTGGAACAGCAACGTATGTTTATCAATGGAGTAATGGATTTATTGGAGCGCAACAAAATGTTAGTCCTATTACTTCAACAAATTATACCATCACGGTAAGTGATCAAAATGGATGTTCTGTTAATCCGTTAACCGTTCCTGTTAACGTTAATCCTCCTCTCTCACTTAATATTAGTGTCAGTACTGATTCAATTTGTAAAGGGCAAAGTGTTTCTATCACAAGTATTGCTACTGGTGGAAACGGTGGTCCTTACACTTATGTTTGGAATAATATTTCTACCAACACTGCTACTCAAAATGTAACTCCAGATAGTACTATAATTTATTCGGTGAGTGTTAGTGATGCATGCGGAACCCCCGTTGCTCAAACGCAAACAAATATTACAGTAACGCCTTCCCCTATTGTAAACTTTACGCCAATAACTCTTGAAGGATGTAGTCCTGTTTTAGCTTACTTCCATTCGACTTCTAACACAACTGCAACTTCTATTTATCATTGGAGTTTTGGAGATAATACTTTCGGTACGTTACCATCTCTATCACATACTTACGTAGATGCAGGAACGTATAATGTATCATTAACCGTTACAAATTCTTATGGATGCTCTTCTTCGCTTTCGCAAAATAATGTGATAACTGTTCATCCATTACCGGTCGCATTCTTTACTCCAGATCCACAAAAAACTTCAATACTTACCCCAATTATAACATTTAATAATCAGAGTTCAGGTGCGAATAATTTTGAATGGAATTTTGGAGATGGTACTACTACAAAAGATTTTATTCCAACGCATACATTCCAAGATACAGGAAGATATCATGTTGAATTAATTGCAAGCACGCTCTTTGGATGTCTTGATACTTTCTTCTCCGAAATAGTTATTACAAAAGATCTAAGCGTATATATTCCAAATGCATTTACTCCTAACGATGATGGAACGAATGAATTTTTCACTGCTTATGGTATTGGAATAGTAAGTAGCGATTTTTATATTTTCGATCGCTGGGGAAAAACAATTTATACTGGTGACATTCAACATCCATGGCATGGCGAACGGAACGACAATGGTGATCCATGTGCGGAAGGTGTTTATGTTTACCTCTTCCACATTAAAGCATTGGATGGTGTTACCTATGAATATACAGGTAGAGTTTCTTTAGTGAGGTAATTAAATAGCTATTTTATTTTTAGTAAAACTCCTCCTTGAAAACTTCTTCCAGGCGTTGCACGATATGCTATCACTTGATACTTTTCGTTCCAAATATTCTTTGAGTCAAAAAAGAAATGAAGTAGCGTTTTACGCATCATTACTTCAAAGGCTAAATCAAGCTCTCCAGTTTGAAAAGGTTTTAAGCTTTGTGAATTATCAATCGAAGTATAACGCTCACCTGTAAAATCATGATAATAATTTATCGACCATTTTCTGAATCGTATTCCAATATTCTCTTTTAATAAAATTTTAGGAGAATAACTCAATTCATTGTTAATTGCTTCACCTAAACTCGCATCTGTTTTAGTAATCGTAGCTAATGTATAATGCGCTAAAACAAATCCATTAAAAACTAGTTCATTAAAATGATAATTCCCTCGTAAAGTAACTTCTATTCCTCTACTCCATATTTCATTAATGTTTTCAGCATGATACAAACCATTGTTTTCTGGAAGCCAAACAATTTCATCTTTTGTTCGCGTATTAAAGTAACCAATTTCTGCTGATACATTTTTTTTTGATTTGCCCTTTTTCCATTCTATTGATGCCGATTCTGTAAGACCACTTTCTGGTATTAATTCAGAATTACCACCTGGCTTCCAATATAAATCGTTTAACGTTGGAACACGATAAAGTTTGGCAATATTTCCTTTTAATAAAAAATCTTTACAAAATTTCCATGATGAAGTAATAGATGGCAATAAGGGTAATTCATTTTCATTATGATACCCTTTCTTTAATGCGGCTCGTATTGTCAATTTTGAAATTTGATACTTTACCAGAAACGTAATATCTTCTTGATTTACTTTTTGACGATTAACATAAGCAGATTCAACAGCCTCATTATGCAACCAAGATACTTGAGCAGTAAATGTTAATGGAATATTTTTATGGTATGAAATCTCCGCATCATTTTGCAATAAATAAGATGTGCTTATGTCTTCAATCCTCGAGGAGAGATCTCTGTAATTTAGTTTCTCTCTGCTCCAACCACTATGAATATTCCAATTCCAAAAATTAATTTTTCGTTGATACTCAGAAACAATTCTTATCGCTTCATCATCTTGTTGTTGCGCACTACTTGGTGTAAGCATGTGAGGTGGAATCTTCCTTTCATTTTTTACATACCATCCATGCAAACTAAATAAATTCGACACTTTACCAATGGAGAAATCCTGTGCAAATCCAATCTGATTAAATTTTGCATTTGATTGCATTATAATTTCATCATCAAAATTTTTAAACTTGAAATTATTTTCTGCACCTTGAAAATAAAATCTACTATTCGTATAAACTTTATCGCCTAAGTTCTTAATGCTAATTCCACCTTCATAAAAACCAAAACTTCCAACACTTGATAAAGCATTTACTTCTAAACCCTTTTCCTTTTTTATTTTCGAGTTAAGATGAATAGCTCCGCCAATAGCTGCGCTACCTTGCTCTGCACCAGAACCACCATATTGAATTGTTGTTTCATCAACTAAAAAAGTGGGTATTAATCCTAAATCAAATAACCCAAGCATTGGACTACAAATATTTATTCCATTCCAAAGTACTGCAGTTTGAGAAGCATTACTTCCGCGTAATGATAATGTAGATAAACTTCCTGGGCCGTATGATTTGATAAAAAGCCCGCCTTCTCTTGTTAATTGTTCTGCTAATGTTGCCGTTGTTAATCGAGCTAATGTTGTATCAAGAAGTTGTACTGTTGAAGTTTCATTGGCTTCATTTAATCGTGTTGCAGTAATATTAATTTGTTGAAGTGTACGAATTGTATCGCTAGATTGTTGTGCATTCACAACATCTACAATTGAAAAAAATAAACAGAATAAAATTAAATTTTGCTTTAGCATCTTTACTGAATAAATGCTTACAAAAAAAATGATGCGCTAAAACAAAGCCTCTCTTAAGAAGATTTATTTCATCGCCTTTTCTCCGAAAGCGTTTGAATTAATTTTTAATATCGGCAGGTCTTCTGACTTACTAAAAATTTGCACCTTCCCATTACTTTAGTAACAGTGGTTATTTACAAATTTGATTTCGATAATATGAAATCTAAATAGCTTACAGCAGCGGGAACTGTTCTGGAATTTCACCAGATTCCCTATTAATCCTCTTTGATTTCTCAAAGTAGGAACCGAATAAGGGCAAAGTTAAGATAAAGTAGTATAATCGTGCTTTAATGAAATTTTAAACCATCAAGTGCAATGCAAATATTTTCTTAAGAGATTTCTTTTAAATCAATCTTGCTGTGTATTTTCACCGCATGATAGTGTTTGATGAACTTCTTCAAGGATTAAAAAATGGTGATCGCAGGTATCTTGCTCGCGCTATTACAATTGTTGAAAATGAGCTAAGTGGCTATGAAGAATTTCTCCCAAAACTTTCTGTCGACAAACAAATTCCTGTAACTGGAATTACAGGTCCTCCTGGTGCCGGAAAAAGCACGCTCATCAATGCATTGCTTAAAAACTTAAGTGCTAAGAAAAATGCAGCAGGTGATCCATATCAAATTGCTGTTCTTGCTGTAGATCCTTCATCCCCGTTTACTCATGGCTCGTTGCTAGGCGACCGCTTACGAATGTATGAACATTTTAACAACCCAAACATATATATTCGTTCTTTGGCTACACGAGGCGCCTTAGGCGGTCTCTCTGCAAAAACATTAGAAGTAATAGATGTGATGCGATCAGCGGCATTTGATCATATAATAATTGAAACAGTTGGTGTTGGACAATCAGAAGTTGAGATTGTAGCATTAGCAGATACAACAATCGTAGTATTAGTTCCTGAAGCTGGTGATGAAATACAGGCCATAAAATCAGGTATCATGGAG
>JBBRAW010000113.1:0-10342 GCA_038206385.1 Bacteroidia bacterium
CTTATCAATGGAATTCAAATCCTATACAAACATCAGCTACAGCTACAAATTTACCTGTTGGAACGTATCAGGTTACGGTTACTGATTCTGGTGGATGTACTTCAAATATTTCAACGCATATTGTTACAGGAGTTCCGCCACATTTTTACATTTATGATTATGCAAAATGTAATTCAACAAGTTTAACAGCTTTTGTAAATGGAGGAATCTCCCCTTATAGTTATAATTGGAGTAATGGCGCAAATACTTTTAACACTTCAATACAAGTTTCAGGAACATATACTTTAACCGTTACAGATTCTATAGGCTGTAATGTAACACAGAATTTTGTTGTTACTTCAGGAGGAACAAATGATGTAACAGGAAATGTTTTCAATGATCTAAATGCAAATTGCATTAAAGATTCTGGCGAGCCATTTATGAAAAATACCGTAATGATTCAGTCACTACCAGGAAATTATTTTGCGACAATTGATAACAACGGATTTTATCATCTAGCTACAGGAACTGGATTTAATCATATTATTCCCATTTCTTTAATCCCCTATTTTAATTTTAATTGCAATCAGTTTTATAATCAAACATTCACAGGATATTGCAACACGCTTAGTAATATTATCTTCTCAGGGACATTCGCTCCCAATATAAAGGATCTTGAAATTAATTTGACTTCAAGTGCTGTTCGTCCTGGATTTGGAATGGCGTATTATATTAATTATAAAAATGTAGGAACTGTAGTTCAAAGTGGAACCGTTCATCTGATTCAAGATACATTACTCACAATGAACACAAGTGTTCCTTTATATTCAACTTATACCTATCCGCAAGCTGATTTTAATTTCACTAATTTGCAGCCACAGGAAAATCGATTAATCACAGTTTACATGAATGTTGCAACACCACAAAATGGTGCAACTTTAGGTGATTCGATAAGTGCAGTTGCTTCTATTGATCCCATAATTAGCGACAGTACACCATTAAATAATTCTGCAGGAATCTATTCCATTTTTAAAGGCTCCTTTGATCCGAATGAAAAAATAGTTTATCCCGAAGGTGTATTAAAGGATTATGATTCATTGTTAACCTATACAGTTTGGTTTCAAAATACAGGAACAGATACTGCGTTTAATGTTGTAATTGTTGACACGTTATCGCCAAAATTTGATTTGAGCACTTTTAAAATGGAAGGATTCAGTCACCCGTTTACCTGGGAAATTAAAGGAATGAGAATTCTTGTCTGCACATTCAGGAATATCTTTTTGCCAGATAGCTCAAAAGATGAATTAGCGAGTCATGGTTTTATAAAATATGCTGTAAAATTAAAACAAGGTTTACAAACACAAGCACAAATAAATAATACCGCAGATATATTTTTCGATTACAACAATTCCGTTGCTACAAATACAACAAATAACATTTATGTTTCAACTGTTGGTATTGAAGAAGAGAATGCAAAAAAATTGGTAGACGTGTTTCCTGTTCCTTCTTCTGGCGAATTATTTTTCAAATGGAATGCTTCATTAAACGAAGTAAATACAATTGAAATTTATAATGCAATAAGTAAATTAGTTTTGAAAAAACAAACTCATGGAAATGAATTTCATCTTCCACAAAATAATATTACAGAATCAGGAATTTATTTCTATACACTAAAAGATAAGCCAGGAAATATAGTTTACAATGGCAAATTTTCTATTATTAAGTAATTTGTTTACCTACATTAAACTCTTTCGATTTACCTTTAGCAATGGAAAGCGTTTGCCAGTTATTATCACAAATCATTTTACCGATAAAAACAATTTGTCCAATGTGATAGGGATAATGCGTTAGCTGACGATTGATGGCTTCTAAAACGGTATGCTTTTCATTGCGAATAAAAATTTCATGCTGTAAATCATCATCAGAAATAGAATTTAATGCTTCAAATAAACAGGTCCATCCATTATTCCATTGCTCTAACAATTTTTCTTTACTGTTAACAGCGTTTACAAATTCAGCATCACGATTTCGCCATTTCTTTTCTCCGTCACTCGTTAAAAAATCTGTCCAACGCGAAAGCATATTACCCGACAAATGATTTATAATTATTGCAATGCTATTACTTTCTTCGTTGTATTGCCAAAACAATTTTTCCGTTGAAACTTGATTAATTGTTTTCTCTCCAAGTAATTTATATTGCTCAAATTGTTTACGAGCACTCGCTAAAAAATTTAGTTTTTCCATTTTGATGTCATGAAAAGTATAACAGAAATATTAAATTCCCCACTTAAATTTATCCATATCAGCAACTGCGCCTGCTAACAAATCAATACATCCTTGAATGTCTGTTTTGTCAGCCATCTCAATCGATTGATGAATATGTCGCGTAGGAATAGAAATCGCTCCAGCAATAGAACCTGTTTTACCATTGCGTTGTATTGCGGCAGTGTCTGTTCCTCCAGCTGGAAGAATTTCTACTTGCCATTTGATTTTATTTTTCTTGGCAGTCTGCTTTAAAAATTCAATCATGCGCGGATCACAGATCGTACTTGAATCCATAATTTTTATCGCAGCACCTTCGCCTAATTGAGTAACCATTTCATGCGGACGAGCGCCAGGAGTATCGAAAGCAATGGTGGTATCTAATCCTAAACCAAAATCTGGTTCGATGTTATGCGCAGCTACCGATGCACCTCTAATTCCAACTTCTTCTTGTACTGTAAATACAGCATAAAAATCATAAGGAATTTTTTTCGGTAATATTTTTAATGCTTCAATCAATATAAAAACAGAAACACGATTATCAATCGATTTACAATTCACACAATTTCCCATCTCAATCAATTCACGTTGACGCGTAACTGGATTTCCAATGCTTACTATTTTTTCAACTTCTTTTTTCGGTAATCCTAAATCAATAAAATAATCACCTGCTTGTGTTACTTTATTTTTTTCTTCGGGAGTCATAAGATGTACAGGCTTCGAACCCATCACACCAACAATATCTTTTGTTCCGTGTACAATTACGCGCTGTGCTGTTAATGTTTTTGGATCAAATCCACCGAGTGTATGAAAACGTAAAAAACCTTTCTCATCAATATGCGTAACGATAAAACCAATTTCATCCATGTGCGCAGCAACCATAATTTTCTTACGTTCCTTGCCACGCTTCAATGCAGTTACATTGCCCATCTTATCAACACTCACATCATCTGCTAACTTTTTGATTTCTCGAAGTACAATTTCACGAATGCGATTTTCATATCCAGGAGCACCAGCAGTTTCGCAAATTTCTTTTAGTAATGCAATATTCATATTAGTATTTTATTCGATGTGTGTAAGTTTAACTGTGTTGGCAGTGGCGCGTTCTTGCAACGGAGTACTCGCCACATGTATAATGTAATCACCGGAGTGAACTAATTTTTTATCTACTAAAAATTTCTTTATGTCACTAACTGTTTCATCAGTACTTTCATATTTATCATAATAAAAACCACGAACGCCCCATAAAAGATTTAGCGTTTTTAATAATGGTTTGTTATCAGTGAAAATATAAATACAAGCCTTTGGTCGATGCCCAGAAATTTTAAAAGCAGTCATACCAGAATGTGTCATTGCTACAATTGCACTTGCATCCGACTGCCGCGCCATAGTGCACGATGTATAACTAATTGATTCAGGAATAAAATTTTTGGAGCCTTTGTGTGGAGGCTTTTCATGATAATAAATCGAATCTTCTTTTTCTACTTCGGTGATGATTTTTTGCATAGCGATAACTGTCTCTACAGGATATTTTCCAACAGATGTTTCGCCACTAAGCATGAGCGCATCAGCACTATCAAAAACGGCATTACCAACATCATTCGCTTCAGCACGCGTAGGACGATAATTCGAAATCATACTTTCCATCATCTGTGTTGCGATGATCACTGGCTTTGATGCAGCGTTGCATAATTTTACAATCGTTTTTTGAATTACAGGAACTAATTCCATGGGCATTTCAACACCGAGATCACCACGAGCAACCATCACACCATCCGAAACAGCAACAATCGCTTCAATATGTTTTACAGCTTCCGGCTTTTCAATCTTAGCAATAACACGCGAAAGTTTATTTCTGTCTTTGATGATTTGTTTTAATTCAAGAACATCTTCGGGCTTGCGAACAAAAGAAAGTCCAATCCATTCTACATCATTTTCTAATGCAAAGTCAAGATCTTTTTTATCTTTCTCCGTAAGACTAGGTAATGAAATTTCTGTGTTTGGAAGATTCACTCCTTTACGTGATGAAAGAATTCCACCATGAATAATCTTTGTTTTCACTCGCTGATTAGGTAGTATCTCGGAAACTTCTAATTCCAATTTCCCATCATCAACTAAAACACGATCACCAATTTTAGCATCGTTATGAAAGTTTTGATATTTGATAAATACTTCTTCACGCGTTCCTAAAACTTCATTAGTTGTAAGAATTAAGTGTTCGCCTTCAATCAATAAAAAATCACCATCTTTCATGTCACCAATACGAATTTTTGGTCCTTGTAAATCGAATAAGATCGCTACATGCGTTTGTAATTTTTGATTGAGTTCACGAACATTTTGAATAATGATTCGCATCATATCATATTCTCCATGCGAGCCATTGATACGGCAAACATCTACACCCGCATAAATAAGTTTTTCTAGTATTGCTAAGTCCATAGTGGCAGGACCAATTGTAGCAATAATCTTAGAACGATTAAAATGAGTTATCATTTGTTGTTTTTGATAAAATGAAATTGATGAAAATTAATATTCGAACAATTCCTTTTTCCTATAAATTGGAGTTATTAAAAATTAAATTATTTAAACGGCTTCTACCATCAGAAAGTTCTCTGCCGATTTTAGCTGAGTAACATCCATCTCGGTCACTACACTCACGATTTTTAATTCGCCAATACGTTTTGTGATGTCTGTAATATTTGTATAACGACTATAATTTCTGATCATCAGAAAATAATCCACTTGTTTCATCTCTGAAAGAAAATGACCATTACTTCCTTTGTTGCTGATAATAAAATAGTTTTCATCATCAGCATTTGTCCAAGAAAAAATCGAAAATAAACTACTCGATCCTTTCTTCTCCATTTTTAATTCTAAATCAGACAAACGTTCCATAGAAACTTCCAATTGTCGATTTATTTCATAACAAAGTTTATAGTCGCGATATGCACAGAATATCCCCAACAAGAGAAAATCATAATCCTCTTCAAATTGCAGTGTTATTAGCTTTTTCGCCATTTCGGTCTCAAAAATAAGATAATAAACATTCTCTGCATAAACATTCTCTGCATAAACATTCGACCCCGTTCAGGGTCGATCAACGGAACTCATTTTTTTTCTATTCATATTCGACCCCTTCAGGGTCGATCAACGGAACTCATTTTTTTCTATTCATATTCGACCCCGTTCAGGGTCGATCAACGGAACCCATTTTTTTTCTATTCATATTCGACCCCTTCAGGGTCGATCAACGGAACCCATTTTTTTTCTATTCATATTCGACCCCGTTCAGGGTCGATCAACGGAACTCATTTTTTTCTATTCATATTCGACCCCCTTCAGGGTCGATCAACGGAACTCATTTTTTTCTATTCATATTCGACCCCTTCAGGGTCGAAGGGTAAATACATCGTTGATATGGTTTAAATTAAAGATTGACAGTTTTGAATCCCGATAACTATCCAGAATTCCAACCAACAAATTTTCAAATTAAAATATCTTTGTGGTGATGGATACGATTCTCAACGATGCTTATTTTATGCGGATGGCACTTGCGGAAGCAAAAAAGGCCTTTGATGCCGATGAGGTTCCAATAGGTGCTGTAATTGTTGCGAATGGAATTGTTCTAGCAAAAACGCATAATATGGTGGAGCGACTAAATGATGTTACAGCACACGCTGAAATGATGGCATTCACCGCAGCCGCAGATCATTTAGGAGGAAAATATTTGAAAGATTGCACTTTATACGTCACCTTAGAACCTTGCCCGATGTGTGCCGGAGCGTCTTACTGGACACAAATCACAAGAATAGTTTTTGGTGCCTACGACATTAAAAGAGGATACAAAAAATTTGCTTCAGAAGTAATACATCCAACCACTCAAATTACTGGTGGTATTATGGAAGAAGAATGTGGAAGGTTATTAAGCGAATACTTCAAATCAAAACGTTGAACTATACGTTGATTGCTTGAACTGTTTGTGCTGTAAGTGGCTTATTTAAAAACTTTTTAATGAAACGATTTTTGTTCGCACGGTTTAAATCTTTGAAACTTTCTGAAGTAGAAAGCATAATGATTTTACACTGCTTTTGCGTAGCTTCATTTAATAATGCAAATGCATCAAGAAACTGAAATCCATCCATCTCAGGCATATTAATATCCAAAAAAATCACATCTGGCAATTCTGTGTGCTTAGCGTTTTTGATGAAATCTAATGCCTCAACAGGCGACAGAAATGCAATCACCACTTGTGCAAATCCTATCGATTCGAGCAGTTTTTTATTCACAAAATTATCAAGTGAATTATCATCTATCAACAGCACTTTACTATACTTGGAGGCACCTGCTTTTGCAGAACCAATTACAGACTCATTCAATGTTTGACTGCTCATACTTTGTGTAGTAATCTCTAAATAATTAATTAATTCGGTTTAATGGTTTGATGTTTGGTTTCGGGTATTATTACGCTTTTATTTTATCCATGTTCAATAATTCTGCTGCTTTTTCTTACAGGCATATTACATCAATAAAGAATTCAAACCCGTTATCTATCTAATGTAGAAATCAGAATTAAAATGGAAAAATTTACCAGCAGAAAATCCTTTCCTTTTGCATGAGCACAACTTGTCCCGTCTTTTAACGGGATTAGCACAACTAGTCCCGTCTTTTAACGGGATTAGCACCGTAAAAAAATGAAGGAACAGTCGACAATTAAGCCAACTGTTCCCTTCAAACCAACCAACAGTCTAACCGCTATGCGGCCATCCGAAGCTTTTTATGATTGACATCCGGTACCAATGATTCGATATGGAAGCCATACATTCCTACATAACCTGCCTCAGGAAAGGGGACTAAGTCGAACCAAATTTGCAGCTCGCCAAAGTGTACTTTGCACAGAGTAGGAGTGAGTTCATTAAAGGCGTACTCAATTTCTGGGTATGCCTTCAAAAGCCCAGTAGGAAGCTTGTTACCTTGTCGGCATTTCCAGTTTCCTAAAAGAGGTAATGCCGTTAAGTTTGATCCGATCAATCGCTTGTCGTAACCAATCCGGATTATCGGAAAGGCATCGCGAAGATCGTTTGTTGATGAAGCCTTTGTTTTCATAGCGTGTTGAATGATTATGGAACAATGATACTACGATAGTTTGCCTAAAATGATTCAAAATAAGCAATAGTATTACAAGTCTTTTTGTTTTTGGATGCTAGGTCTTTGTACCTTTGCAAAAGAATTTTAAAAAATATTATTATGCCATATCCAGAACAATTATGCGCACCGATGCGCAATGAATTAACAAGCATAGGTTTTACTGAATTAAGAACTCCTCAAGACGTAGATCAAGCAATTCCAACTAGCAAAGGAACACTCTTGTTAGTGATGAATTCTGTTTGTGGATGTGCTGCCGGTGCTGCTCGTCCAGGTGTTAAAACAGCACTTCAAAAAAGTGAAATCAAACCAGATCATTTAGTTACAGTTTTTGCTGGTCAGGATATAGAAGCAGTGGCGCAAGTACGTAAATATCTTCTCCCTTATCCACCTTCATCGCCATGCATGGGATTATTTAAAGATGGTGTTTTGGTGCACTTTATCGAGCGTCATCATATTGAAGGACATTCATCAGAAATGATTGCAGAAAATTTAATCGCAGCTTTCGAAGAATTCTGTATTCCTGTTACTACTTAAGAAAATCTTACATTTTAGGGTGTGAAAAGGTTCTATGAAAATGGAACCTTTTTGCATTGGTATGATCCTAATTTTTGCAAAGTCCTTTTTTTCGATCAAAATCACCACGTTCGGAAAGTGTTTTTTGTATCAAGTTAAAGACAAGAATCCTCAATGCTGAAACATTGTCTTCTGTCATTCCCACAGTAGAGATCGGTTTATGAACAATGATACGCGATAAACCAGGACGAACAACATAATGTTCAGCTTTTGTATCCGGAAAAATGTACCAATTATCTAAAAAAGTAATAGGCACTATAGGAACTTGCTGCTCAATGGCAATCTTAAAAGCTCCATTTTTAAATGCTGAAAGGTTTGGAGAACACTCGGGAATGGTCGCTTCCGGAAAAATGGCAATACTTATTCCTTTTCCAAGATCTCGGTTTGCTCTCTTAAATGCTTTATGTGAATCGGTGATGCTACCTCTGTTAACAGTGATATTCATCCTTTTAAAGAAGATATTTAGCAAAGGCATTTTCAATAGTTCTGCTTTCCCCATAAAATGGAAATAATTTGGAAAGGCAATGTTGGTTAAAACGATGTCTAAATATGAGCTATGGTTCGGACAAATCATATATGCTTGATCTTTTTCGATTGGCGCTTCGAATTCTAATTTATAACGAATGCCACAGGAGAAAAGAATCCAATGCGCCCATATTTTCTTCAATTGAAAAACATAAGGGAACCATTTTTCTCTTGTCAATAGTACAAGGAAGAATGGATACAATAACAGAAATGAAAGCAGGCCACTGAGGAAAAACCATCCGCACCAAATGCGGCGAGCCCAGAAAGAGAGTTTTTTCACACTACAAAATTAGGGCTTTTCGTTAACTTTGCACCTATGGAAACAGTTGTTAGTGGAATAAGAAGTACGGGAAATCTCCATTTAGGAAATTATTTTGGCGCGATGAAGAATTTCGTTCGAATGCAGGAAGAAAATAATTGCTTCTTTTTTATTGCAGATTATCATTCACTAACAACGCATCCAACTCCAGAAAACCTTCGACAAAATGTGCGTAAAGTGTTTGCCGAATACCTCGCTTGCGGATTAGATCCAGAAAAATGTACGCTCTATGTGCAAAGTGATATTCCAGAAACTGCAGAGCTCTATTTGTTGTTAAACATGAATGCTTACATGGGTGAATTGGAGCGCGCAACAACATTCAAAGAAAAAGTTAAAAAGCATCCCGAAAATATTAACGCAGGATTATTAACGTATCCAGTTTTAATGGCTGCCGATATTTTAATTCATCGAGCAACAAAAGTTCCCGTTGGTAAAGATCAAGAACAACATTTGGAAATGACACGCCAGTTTGGAAATCGTTTTAATAGAATGTATCATGTTGATTATTTTCCTGAGCCAGTGGCATTTAATTTTGGCGAAAGTTTAGTGAAGATTCCAGGCTTAGATGGTAATGGTAAGATGGGAAAATCGGAAGGCGAAGGAAATGCTGTTTATCTTTTTGAGAAGCCGGAAGCGATTCGTAAAAAAGTGATGCGTGCTGTTTCGGATGCGGGACCGACAACGCCGAACTCATCGAAGCCAGAAACAATTCAAAATCTCTTTACGTTAATGAATGTAGTATCTGCTAAAGATACTGTTCAGTTTTTTGATGATGCTTATAATAATTGCACGATACGTTACGGCGATATGAAAAAGCAATTAGCAGAAGATATGATTATCTTTTTAAATCCTATTCGTGAAAAGATTGAAGCTATAGAAAACGATGATGCTTATTTAACGAAAGTGATGAAGATGGGAAAAGAAAAAGCGCATGCTTCCTCATCAAAAACTGTAAAAGAAGTACGTGAGATCATTGGAATTAATTACTAGTAGATATTTTAGCTGTTAATTAATTACAAATTATTTTTTAGATATAGGTAACTGTCTTAATAAATTTCACATTTATTTTTTCCATCAATGCTTTGCAGAATTCATAGTTGTGCTGCGTAATTGCTTTGCGGAAATTATTTAAATTTTGGAGAGAGATAAAATAATAATCTGTCTTATAATATTCGCTGTCCGATTGCTTGTTGATGATTCCGTATTTTACAGCACCATTCACTAGTTCAAACTTGGCAGTTACATTAAGATGAGATTCGATTTCGATCTTTTGCATATAGATTTTGGTTTAAAGCTTATACGCACAAAGTACAGTAGGTTACATTAAAAAATGGAACATATTGCTGTTAACCTTACATTAAATTAATTAAGAATTAAGAATTACGGATTACGAATTAAATAGCTACGTAATTCGTAATTCGTAATTTTTATCCTATAGCAATCGTGACGTAATTGGTAATTTTCAATTCGTAATTCGTAATTTTTATCCTATAGCAATCGTGACGTAATTGGTAATTTTCAATTCGTAATTCGTAATTT
>JBBRAW010000114.1:0-10127 GCA_038206385.1 Bacteroidia bacterium
GGTATTGCCAAATCGGTCGGTGGTGTAGCTGGTGCCGCCCACCAATGTTGCATTCAAATTGTTGCCTGAAGAGTCTGCAGCATTACCATCAAACTTATACCATAATATCCTACTGTTGTTTAAAGTAGAAAAGCTTTGAGAGGGATTATTAATTGTGAGCGTTTGCGTGCTTAAAACACCAATAAATACAGGCAAACTGCTCACTGTTCTTAGCTTATAGCCTGCTCCAGAAGGAATATTTGTTGGCAATATGGCGTTGAAATTACCACTGCTCGCTCCACTAATTGTGGCTAATGTTACTGGGTTGTTAAAGTTTCCATTTTCATCACTCAGCTGCAAATTAAATACATTATTCGCTTGAATATTTGATGATAAAACAGTTAAAGGAATTGTAAAACTTGCTCCTGCACAAAATGTTGTATTACTTAAACTTCCTAAATTATAGGTTAAACTCCCAGAACCTGAAAGCACATTTACCTCATCCTGATTAATTACCCTCGTATAAAATCTCACTTCATCTATTCTACCTCTAAACCAAGTGTTATTGCTTTGATTTACCACATTGCCTCCAATTTTTGCACTGGTGGTGTTATTGCCCAACGAGTAATTACCGTTTAAGGTATTTACAAGAACCCCATTCAAATAAAATCTCATTTGCGTGGCGCTGCATGTTACAGCAAAGTGTTGCCAATTATCAATGCCTACCGTTAAGTTAACAGCAACACTTGCACTAGTAGGGTGAAAAACAACGATTCTTGCAGGAGCTGTATAAAAGCCAGTTTCAAGTATGTTGTCTTGCCCAACTAAACTCATCCCATTAGTTAAAGATGAAGGGTTAAACCAAAAACTCATACTAAACTCAGTACGATTATTGAGTAAAGGACTTCCAAAATCTAAAGTGCCATTTTCGATTGCGCCATTAAATAGCATTGCTTGATTTTGCAAATTGGTTACATTAGATGTTGGATAAGCACCTGTAGTCGAAACAATTGCATTATTACTATTTCCACTGATATCGCTTCCATTTCCATTCAATGGCAAATGAGCTAATAGTGAATCTCCTAAATTAACTTGGGCTTGCAATTGGTAAACAAAACAAAAGCAAATAGCTGAGAGTAAAATAATTTTTTTCATTTTCCTAAATTTTATTTTGATTTAAATATATAGATTTTGTATTTTTTTACCAAAAACTTTTTATGCGTTGGCATTTTTTTCATTTTTTTTCTGCGTTAGCAGTTGTAATGTGGTGTCATCTGTTATAAAAAATGTTCATTCAAAGCTCAAAAGTTTCAAGTTAGCACTGCACCCATGCGGTTTCAGCTAACATAATATAAATGTAACCGCGATTGTTATAGGCTTGCCCATGGGCAATATCCATCGTCAAACATTTTGAGAAATCATCAATGGCTCCTAATAAATCTTGGTTTGATAATCGTAAAACTCCTCGATCATAATAAGCATTCGCCATGGTTGTATCAATGGCTATTGCCCTCGATAAATAGTACATCGCCGAATCATTATGATGTTGTTCGGAAGCTGAATAAGAAAGGTTAAAATAATCCTGACCAGTAATTTGTGAATTGCCCTTTTCAAAAGAAAAAATTGTTAAAAACACAATTAATAATACACATCGATTTACCATAAAGATTTAAATAATTGATAGCAAAAGTACTCTAGTAATTTTTTTACGTTTTTCAAAGAAAATAAAAATTTGATTGCCATCCTAGAAATTTTTTTTATATATCCCTTATGCATCATATTAGAACCTTATTAATTATATCAAAGATGTTCACATGTGTACGAATTTTTCTATTGTTTCTTAGCAGAATCTCCATTAGGTTTGCGCTCTCGAATGATAGAAGAAGTGTTGAAAGAAAAAACTACTGTTTCTGAGTCCTTGAAAGGGGATTCCTGGCCTGATAGAGCCAACAATGCTGCATTGCAGTATCAGGAAGTTTTTAAGAGTGGGGTTCGTCAGTTTTCTAACCTCGAAATAGCGCGTGAAAGGGCCGCATTTACTCGTTGGAAAACCATCGAAAATCTAGATAAATACCTTATTGAATTTGAAGCCAATTTTATTAAATCTGGTGGAAAAGTTATTTGGGCTCAGGATATTTCAGATGCTTTAGAAGAAATCTTGACGATCCTAAAAAGATCGTCGAATAAAACTGTTTTAAAGTCTAAGAGTCAAACATCAGTTGAAATAGGTTTACATGATCGTTTAAATCTTGAAGGCTTTAAATCAGTTGAAACCGATACTGGAGATTATATTCTTCAACAATTTGGTGAGGAAGGTTCTCACATGGTGCTTCCAGCTTTACACAAACCCGTTGCTGAAATTGCTGACTTATTTCATAAAAAATTTGGCGTAAAAGAAAATGCTGACCCAGAAGAATTAGTTGCTCACATCCGTAAAGAATTACGTAGTGAATTTTTATCTGCTGGAGCAGGAATTACGGGTGCCAATTTCCTGATCGCTGATCCTGGTTCCATTGTGATTATGGAAAACGAAGGCAATGCACAACTCACAGCATCATTACCAAAAATCCATATTGTGATTGCAGGTATTGAAAAATTACTTCCTTCATTAGCCGATCTTGATCTCTTTTTACCGCTCTTAAGTACCTATGGAACTGGTCAGGAATTAACAGCGTATAATACAATTATCACTGGCCCAAAACAAACAGAAGAATTAGATGGACCAGAAGAACTTTATGTAATTTTATTAGATAACGGACGATCAAATGTTTTAGGACACGAAATACAACGACAAGCAATGAGTTGTATTAAATGTGGCGCTTGCCAATATGCTTGTCCTGTTTATCGTTCTGCCGGACCAGCAGATTTTCCTAGTCCAATTGCTGCGGTTACAACGCCACTTCAGCAAGACATGGAAGCAAATCAACATCTAAGTCATGCTTCTACTTTATGCGGATCCTGCAGAGAAGTTTGTCCTGTAAAAATTGATTTGCCACGATTACTTTTACAAAATCGAAAATTATTTATTGATCAAGGAATTAATTCGCGTTCAGAAAAATGGTTTTATTTCTTCTGGAAAAAAGCAATGTTAAAACGTGATATCATGAATTGGAAAGGAATTCGTGCAGGAAAATATATCATGGAAAATCTTTATAAATCAAAGGATCAATCTCGTGTGATGCCAACAATTGCTGCAAAATCTTTTAATGAAATGTGGCGCGAAAAAATGAATTTTAAATAAGTACTTAAGGATAATCATGCATACGTTTCTATCCATAAAATCACAAAAAAATTCTTCTTTGAATAGTCATATTTTTAATAAAGCAGATCAATTACACAAAGCACTTTTACAAGAACTTGCTGCGGGAAAAACAATTGGATTCGTACCTACGATGGGCGCATTGCATGAAGGACATCGTTCGTTGGTGATTCGTGCATTATCAGAAAATGATATTGTTGTTTGTAGCATTTTTGTAAACCCAACACAATTCAATAATCTTTCTGACTTTCAAAAATATCCTCACATGGAAGAAAAGGATATTCAATTACTAGAAAGTGTTAATTGCCAATATATTTTTATTCCTACTGTTGATGAAATGTATCTTGAAGATCCAAAACTTTTAGAAATAAATTTTGGTTCTCTTGAAACTACAATGGAAGGTGAATTTCGACCAGGACATTTTAAAGGTGTAGCAACAATCGTGGATCGTTTATTTAAAATTGTGATTCCTACCAATGCATACTTCGGTGAAAAAGATTTTCAACAATTAGCAATCATTTGTTCCATGGCGGTGCAAATGAAACATACAGTAACTATTATTGCTTGTTCAACTTTGCGTGAAGAAGATGGGTTAGCGATGAGTTCCCGAAACTTATTACTCAACAGTGATCAAAGAAAAGCAGCAGCATTAATTTACCAAGGACTTCGCAAAGCACAAGAATTTATTCCTCATCATTCAGTAGAAGCAGTGCGTACATTAGTGATTCGATATATTGAACAAAGTCCGTTGTTAAGAGTTCAATATTTTAATATTGTTGATCCTATCACTTTAGAAAATATAACTACTTGGAATAAAAATAGTGAAGTGCAAGGTTGCATCGCTGTACTTACCGAAGGGCCTCGTTTAATTGATAATATCAAATATAGTATTGAATAATAATTGATTTTACGTTGCGTAAACTTTTCACATTCTTATTGTTATTAAATTCCTTAATCAATAAAAATTCAAACAATAATCTAAATGGTTTATAATTAACTTTACCACCATTATGAATATCGAAGTATTAAAATCAAAGATCCACAGAGCACGCGTAACTCAAGCTGAATTACATTATGTTGGTAGCATTACCATCGACGAAGACTTGATGAATGGTGCAAATATGATCGAAGGTGAAAAAGTTACCGTTGTGAATGTAAATAATGGCGAACGTCTTGAAACGTATGTTATCACTGGCAAAAGAGGAGCTGGTGAAATTTGTGTTAACGGACCCGCAGCTCGCAAGATGCATCTTGGTGATATAGTAATTATCATCTCTTATGCTTCTATGGATTTTGAAGAAGCGAAAAAGTTCAAGCCGAGTATTATTTTTCCTGATCCAGAAAATAAAATCATAAAATCTTGATTTTGAAAAAACTACTGGCACCACTTCGTTATTTAATTTTCTTAGGAATTGGTGTTGGCTTATTTTGGCTTACCATTAAAGATTTACCTCTAAAAACTGTTTTTGATAAAATTGGAGATGCCGACCTTTTTTGGATTTTACTTTCCGTATTGTTTTCTGCAATAGCATTAATTTGTCGTACATTTAGATGGATTCAATTAATAGAACCACTTGGATATAAACCAAGATTTTGGGCAACATATAATGCAACCATGTTTGGATATTTGGCAAATTTTGCGCTGCCACGTTTAGGTGAAATTACCCGATGTGGTGCCTTAGGCAAATCAGAAGAGATCCCTTTCGACAAATTAATTGGAACCGTTATCATTGAACGAGCATCAGATGTATTGATGTTATTAGTATCGATCATCTTAGTTGCATTGTTAGAGTTCGACCGATTAGGTGGTTTCTTGAAAGATCAGTTTTTGATACCGCTGTTAGCAAAAATGAACGACTCCAAAATGATCGTCGCTTTCCTTTTAATAATGATGATGGTTGGTATGGCTGCAATTATTTGGCTCTTTAAAATGAAAAATCCTCCACAGATAATTCAAAAAATAAAGAAACTACTTTTAGGTATTGCTGTTGGATTAAAAAGTGTAACACAGCTTCGAAATAAGTGGTTATACGTTTTTAACTCATTCTTTATTTGGACGATGTACTGGCTAGGAACGTATGTTTCTTTCCATGCATTAAGCTCTACAAATGCATTAGGCGCTTCTGCAGGTTTATTTGTGATGATGCTAGGCGCCATCGGCATGACCGCTCCCGTACAAGGGGGACTGGGCACCTACGAAATATTAGTTGTTTCCGGATTATTGCTTTATAATATTGGTGATATAGACAGTAAGGCCTTCGCATTAATGACACATGGAACTCAAACAGTATTGATGATCGTGTTAGGTGTTATTTCAATGATTTGTTTGTTCTTCTTAACAAAACCTCGTTCATCACGTATCCATGAATCATCTGAAAAATCTACAGCATAAAATTCATTCGCATGAGAGTTTGATGGCTAAAATTATTAGCTGGAGAGCCTCAGGATGTAAGATTGTGTTCACCAATGGCTGTTTTGATATCCTCCACCTTGGCCATATCGACTATTTAGCACAAGCTGCCGATCTAGGAACGAAAATGATTGTTGCACTGAATACTGATGCATCCGTTTCTCGAATAAAAGGCCCTAGTCGCCCTATTACGGATCAACTTTCACGCTCCATGGTAATGGCATCATTAGAGTTTGTTTCTGCCGTAACGTTTTTTGATGAGCCAACGCCCTATGAACTTATTAAAATGATTCAACCTGATATACTAGTGAAAGGAGCAGATTATAAAGCGGAAGACATTGTAGGTTTTGATATCGTTACGGCACACGGAGGGTCAGTGGAAACGATCCCACTTGTTAGTGGTTATTCAACATCTGCTATCGAATCCCGTATTCGAAATGATAAAACCTAACAGATGTAATGTTTTATCAATTTTCCGTGTACCTTTGAGTTAATCATGGCAGTAAAAGTGCTATATCTATTATTTATGAAACGATTATTATATTCTCTCTCTTTGCTAATCGTAATAGGAACTATTACAGGGTGCGACAACAATGATTTATTGCTTTCCGAAAAAAAGCTCAATCGAAATATTCAGCGAGACTGGAAATATGTTTTAAGAAAACCAGTAGATGTTAACGATACTGAAATTTGGTCATTTAAAGATGGTGGGGTTACTTTAGTGATAACTGTTGGTACAACTTCAACAACGTATACAGGGAAATACAGTGTGGATGCACGGCTTTCAAAAGCGTATGTTTCCTTTAGTGATTTTAAATTTAATGGATTGACAAACATTTCTCAATTTTCAGCTGAGGATATTAACCGTAGATGGAATCTTGTTGAATTGTCTAACCCCGTACTTTATCTATCATCCACTAATGATAGAGGTACACTTCAATCATTAGAATTTATAGAAAAATAAAAATATTGTTTCACAAAAAAAGCCCTGTAGTCTTCGTACTACAGGGCTTTTTTATGCAATACAAATACTACTTTAAAATTTCCATTTCATCAATCAATCGTTGTGCTCCAGCAAATTTTTCTACAATAAATAAAGTATAACGAATATCTAATGTAATATTTCTACATACTTCTGGATTGAAAAGTACATCACTCATTGTTCCTTCCCACACACGATCAAAATTGGTTCCTATTAATTGTCCTTTAGCATTTAATACAGGACTTCCAGAATTTCCACCAGTAGTATGATTCGTTGCTAAAAATGCTATCGGTAATTTTCCATTTACGCCATATCTTCCATAGTCCTTTGCTTTGTATAACGATAATAATTTTTCTGGAACATCAAATTCTTCATCACCAGGAATATATTTTTCGATAAGCCCATCAAGTGTAGTTTGATATAAATAATTAACACCATCTCTAGGTTCATAACCTCGCACTTGTCCGTAGGTTAATCGCAATGTACTATTTGCATCTGGATAGAATTTTTTATCAGGTTGCATCTCACGTTGTCCAGCTAAAAATATTCTATTTAGTCGCGATGCTTCATTCACAACTTGTGTTGATTTACTTGCAATTACTTTACGATAAAATGTAGCTAACTCGTTTGTTAAAATATAACAAGGATCATTTTTTATTTTTCTTCCTTTTTTTAAATTGAAATCCGTTAGCACATCGTTCATTTTTTCTTGAGAAACAAAAATAGTTTTCTTAAAAATATCAGAAGCCAATCTTGTAAAATCACCATTGTATTTCGCTCGTAAATCAATAAAATATTTCGGCTTAAGCGAATCAATAACTTGTTTGTCAAATAATAATAATAATGAACTCATCATTAACTGATCGGTTGGCAAATGATAATTCTTAAAATAATCAGCTGTTCCTTTATTTATTTTTTCAGCTTCATCATACATTTTTTTTTGGTCTGGTTGATCTTCATTCACCAAATCCATTAATGTTTTAAACCCATTCACATAACTTATCACTTCAATTCCAAAAACAGCTTCTGAATAAAAATCATTAGCATGTAAATACAAACGATTTGTTGCATACAAACTATTAAGTGACGAAAGAATATTTCCATACTTTAATTTCGTTGTAGAATTTTTTTCTGCCCAATTTTGAAAATCAATTTCGAAATCTTGTTTTCGTTGAAATGCATTTACTTGTTTTAATCCTTTCACCTCTCCTTGCCACTTTTTCCAACCATTTGCAAGTGTACGTTGCTTTGCAGCATATTGTATATGGATTGCTTCACTACTTCGCATGGCATCATCCATAATGCTTAATCGTTCAGTGCGCACCATTACCTTATTAGGATCTGTTGTGTTAACGAGTAAATCCATTGCAGCAGCAGAAATATACTCTTGTGTACGACCAGGAAAACCATATACCATTGTGAAATCATTTTGCTGCACTCCACTTATACTTATTGGGAAAAAGAATTTCGGCTTAAAAGGAATGTTATCATTATTATATTCAGATGGTTTATTTTCTTTATCTGCATAAACGCGGAACATAGAAAAATCTCCTGTATAACGAGGCCACATCCAGTTATCCGTATCACCACCAAAATTACCAATGCTTGAAGGAGGCGCACCAACCAATCGCACATCTTTAAATGTTTGTGTAGTGATAATATAAAATTCATTCCCCGAAAAAAACTGACGAACTCTAGCTTCATAATTTGTTCCTTCAACAGCACGTTTTTCTAGCTGAGCAGAAAGTTCTTTTATCAAATCATTGCGTTTCACTTCACTCAAATCATCTGTTAAAACTTTATTAAATTCTGCTGTAATATCAACAATGCTTATTACAAATGTTGCTGTTAAACCAGGACAAGGAATTTCTTCTTGCATCGTTTTTGCCCAAAAGCCATCTTTCAAATAATTATGTTCAAGTGAACTGTTATCTTGAATATAACTAAACCCACAATGATGATTCGTAAGCAGCAATCCTTGAGCAGAAATTAATTCTCCAGTACATCCTCCACCAAATTGTACAACGGCATCTTTCAAACTGCTTTTGTTGATACTATAAATTTCATCAATTGGAATTTGCAATCCTTTCAATCGCATTTCGGGAGCATTCATTTGTTGCAACAATTGTGGAAACCACATGCCTTCATCTGCAAATAAATTAGTACAAATTATAAGCATTAAAAAAACTAAATGGATCTTGATACTTTTTTTCATTTTATGAAATTATTCGAAACACAAATTAAATTGATTTTACAAAGCAATAAAAAAACCCCACCAATTTGGCAGGGTTTAATTTTTAATGCAAATCTCCTTTCTTAAAAAGGAAGATCATCATTTCCAACTTCTGTGTTTGCCATTGGATCGGCACTCACTGAGGTGGTGGCATAAGTTGGTTGCGCGATAGATTCGCTACCTGGTGACGTTGGTGCAGGAGATCCAGCAGCTACAACATCAATTTTGGTAGGACGAACATCCGTATACCAGCGAGCATTATATTCTCGTGATTCAATTCGAAACGCTATTTTTACCGTAGAACCGGGTGCAATGGCTTTCACCTGTCCGGCTAATTCATTCCATGCTCCCATACATACTTTTTTAGGGTATGTTTCTATGGTTTCCACAAGGAAATCTTGTTTAATCCAGGGACCATTCTTCCCTGTTCCGTTCGTTTCACTCAAAATTTGCTCTAACTTGCAAGTTAATTCTAGACTCATGTTTTTTGTTTATTAATAGATCAAAAATAATAAAAAAAGCTTCGTAAAACGCATCAGTGATCAATGAAATTTTTAAAAGAAGAGATTAGAAGCACAGCCAGATAGAAATCTTGAGTTTGGTTATCCCATAGGTAGCACTAAATGACCAAGCAAAAAGCTTCTTTTAAATTGGGTGTGTATCTTTTTTAGCTGTAGTACCGCTTTCGCCACAAAGCGATACTGTTTCAAGTCAGCAGAAACTGGCCACGAAGTAATTTACATTTATTGGTGACCCCAATGGTTTATGCAGTAAGTAGCAATTTCTTCAATGTCAGTGTAAGGTTCACAAGATGTTGTCAAACGAACATAAAACTCTTTTCCATTTTGTCCTTGAATGAAAATAGGTTTGTTTTTGCTTGGGAAAACTTTGAACACAAATATTTCTATGCTGTCAACAATTATAAATTCTCCGCTGATATTACTTGCAATGCCTTTGAAATATTCTCTAATAAGTTTGTCAACTTGTAATGAAAAATAATCTTTCGGGTCTTTTCCTTTTGGTTGTGCTAAAGAAAAATCGTCTTGCAATCCTTTTATTTGTTTGTTGTCGTTTACGCCAACAAACAAATAACCACCGTTAGAATTTAGAAACGAACAAATCACTGTCTCGTCCTGAAAAAAGTTTACACATTTTAGTTAAAAATCCTGCTACAAGTTTACAGATTTATTTTAATCCTGAATACCGTTTACAATTTATAATTTTGCATTACTGGCGAAAGCGGAAATAGGCTCTGCAGAGGTGC
>JBBRAW010000115.1:0-10047 GCA_038206385.1 Bacteroidia bacterium
ACTTGCATGAATGTCCGTACGGGCGATTCGCTTTGCGATAATAATTTTTATAGGAGTATTCCATCAGAAATTCCGAATACAAAAGGCTTTTCAACAATAACAATTAAATGGACAGATGACAATGGAAATATATTTACATCAGATAACATTGTTCAATCTAGTAGTTCGTATTATAAAATCTTAAGTATCGAAAATTACAAAGCTAATAGCTTGGGACAGCCAGTGAAGAAGTTACATATACAATTTACATGTTTGCTATACAATGCCACTTTAAATAAAACGATCCTTGCCGAAAATATGGATGGAATAATTGGTATAGCCTATTAAACTATTTTAAATTTTTTTCAACCTTTACAAAATAACTTATGTAGTTAATTTTTAGAGCAAATAAGAATTTTTTTATATACAGCATTCCTTGTACAAATGGATAAAAACAAACTTGTATTATTCCTTAAGTTCAACCGCTGATTTTACCTTTTGTTTGCTAATTAAAAATACGCCTCCTAAAATAGCAAGCATCGCAAATAGATGTAATGGATTAAGCGCTTCTCCATCAATTATCCCCCAAAATAGAGCAACAATAGGAATCAAATAAGTTACGGCAGAAGCAAATAATGGTGTTGAGATTTTTACCATTTGAAAATACAATACATTCGACAAAGCTGTTCCCATTAATCCAAGTAAGCATAAAAACCCAAAGGCTGTCCATGCTCCAGGTTGATGTTGGAGTTTATAAGTAAAGTCGCTACTCAACAAAAAAATCGCATACGGTATTCCAACAAATAATAAAGAAATTCCAGATATTAAAATCGAATCGATATTGTTTAAAAAAGTTTTAATCGTATTCACACTTAGTCCATAAAATAAACATGCGATTACAATTAAAGCTGCATAGCCAGCATCGGAAGAAATCCCTCCATCAGCGCGAATAAGAATTAATCCAGCAGCTCCTAAAAACCCTACACCTACTCCTAGCATTTGTCTGCCTGTAAATTTTGAGTGAAAGAAAAATCCACCTACGAGCATCGTAAACATTGGTGTTAGCGCATTTAACATTCCTGCTAATGAACTATTAATTCGTGTTTGTGCTGTTGCAAATAAAAATGCAGGAATTCCTGATCCTAAAAATCCAACAACAGCTAAATATTTTAATGAAACTTTAGGAACTGTTTTTACTCTTCGTGCAATCAAAGGAAAAGATGCTAAACATGCAACAGAAATTCTTATTGCTGCAAGTTGATCAGGACGAAAAACTTTCAATCCTTGCTTCATTAAAATAAATGAGCTTCCCCAAATTAATGCGAGTGCTAATAATAAAAGCCATTTTATATTGGATTTATTTGATGTCATTTAGCTCTTCTTGCTTTACCAAATTTCGTCGAATCACCTGGATTCTTACTCCTATTGCGTTTACTATTTGATGATTCCGTTTTGCTGTCTTTAAGAGCCTTTGCATTTTTTATTGCAAGAATCTTTGCTGCTTCTTTCTTCTCATGGAATGCACCTTTAAAATTCGGATCATCTAAATGTTTCTGACGATCCATCTCGCGCGCCATCTCTTGTTTCTCATCATATTCAGTAGGAACTCTTCGCACACCTTCAGGGAAAATCGATTCAGGGATTGTTTGTTTAATTAATCGAGAAATCTTTTTTAAATGATATTCATCTGCGGGCGTTACAAACGTAATCGACTTACCAGTTTTGAATGCTCTTCCAGTTCTGCCAATACGATGAACGTAGTCTTCGTAAATAATCGGAGTATCAAAATTTATTACATGACTCACATCAACAATGTCTAATCCGCGAGCAGCAACATCTGTACAAACTAATATACGAATTGGATCATTACGAAAAGCTTCCATTGCATTGATACGTGTTTGCTGAGTTTTATTTCCATGAATAATTCGGACTTCATCAACACCATAAACTCGCTCTAAATATTTTCCAATATTAGAAGCAATAACTTTTGTTTTACAGAAGATAATCACTTTTGTAAATTCTTCCTCTGCTAAAAAATGTTCTAATAAATTCAACTTTGTTCGCATGTTAGGAACCTTAAAATATTCCTGACTTACGGTTTCTGCTGTGCGCACTTCTGGTGTAATGTGAATTTCAATTGGGAAATCAAGAAAATCACCTGATATTTTTTTTACAAGATCAGACATAGTTGCAGAGAACAATAAATTCTGTCTTTTCTGTGGAACAATTTCAAGAATTCGATGAAACTGATTCATGAAACTTTTATCCATCAATCGTTCTGCTTCATCCATCACAAAATGTTTAATCTTTCGTGAGTTGATATGACCTTCGAGATAGAGATCCAAAAATCTTCCTGGGCTTGCAACCAAAATATCGATCCCTTTTTTAATATCTGCAATTTGATTTTTAGCACCTGAACCACCAAACACAACAGCATGACGAAGACCTGTATATTTTCCAAGATCTTCAATTGTTTTTCCAACCTGAATAGAAAGTTCACGAGTAGGAACTAATATTAACGCTCGAGGATCATCACCTTGAGGATAATTTAATATGCGCAACAAAGGCAATAGATATGCAGCAGTTTTTCCAGTTCCTGTTTGCGCAATTCCCATCACATCTTGACCACCTAAAATTGCCGGGATAGATTTTTCCTGGATAGCCGTTGGTGTGGTATAACCCATCTCTGCAATCGCATTTAGCAGTTGTTTGTTTAATTTAAAGTCATGGAATGATTGCAAAATATTTTATTTAAATACTATTATTAAAATTGAATAATTAATTTTTTCTGATTTGAGCACCTAACTTTTCTTCAAACTGCTTCATCAATTTATTCATCACGCCATCAATTTGTTTATCTTGTAAAGTACTTTCTTCATCGCTAAGTGTAAATGCTAATGCATAGGATTTTTTTCCTTCGCCAATTTTTTCACCTTCATAAACATCAAACAGATTAACATTTTTCAGTAATTTAGGTTCTGTAGAATAGGCTAATTGCTCGATCGCATCATAATGAACAGAGCGATCAAGTAACATCGACAAATCACGACGCACTTCTGGATATTTTGGTGCTTCTTTTGCTTTTTCATCTTTAACTGGAACAAGTTTCATTAATACATCAAGGTTAAATTCGGCATATAAAACTTGTTGTGATACATCAGCAGATTTAAGAATTGGCTTATTCACTAATCCTAAAACTACAATTTGTTTTCCCTTTGCTTCAAACTTTAATGCAGCTGCAAAAGTAGCATCATGGTATTCCGATAATTTTAATTGCGTACGTGTATTTACACCAATACTTTCTAAAAGATTAGTAACAATCGCTTTCAGATAATAAATATCAAAATCAGTAGCTTTAATTTTCCAATGCTCTTCATGACGATTTCCGCTTATCCACAAAGCAAGATTTTTTTGCTCATGATAACGATTATTTATCTTCAAATAAGTCTTTCCTGTTTCAAAAAATTTAAGATCTTTTTGCTTTCTGTTAATATTGTATGATAACGATTCTAACCCTGTTAAAAGCATCGTATGACGAAGCATTCCAAGATCATTACTTAGAGGATTTAATACTTTTATGGCTTCTGAATTTTCAGGAAGAGCAATAACATCTGTACTAGATATTTTTGTTAAACTGTTATTGAGGATTTCATTAAATCCATTTGCAACCAGCCATTCACCTAATCGATAATTTATTGCTTCTGGATCAGGTTTTGTAACTGCAGCAATCGAGATGCTTAATTTTTTCGGTAATGTAATTGTATTGTATCCATAAATTCTTAAAATCTCTTCAACAACATCAGCCTGACGAGTAACTTCTACTTTAAAAGGAGGAATACTTAAAATTAATTCTTGATCACTTTCCTTAACAATCTTAATTTGTAAATCTGTTAGGATTCTTTTGATCTCTTCTTTTGCAAGATCATTACCAGTTAGCATATTTACATAATCCAATGATAAAATAATTTCTTTCCATTGAACTGGTTCAGGATAAATATCAATAATATCGGAACTAACTTTTCCACCTGCTAATTCAGTGATAAGTTTTGCTGCAAATTTTAATGCATAAACAGTTATTTCAGGATCAGTACCTCGTTCAAAACGAAATGACGAATCTGTATGTAAACCATGTGCACGAGCTGCTTTTCGAACTTGCACAGGATTAAAACATGCACTCTCTAAAAATAAATTTGTAGTTTGTGATGAAACACCAGAATGCATTCCACCAAAAACTCCAGCGATGCATAATCCACCACTATCATCAGCAATCATTAACTCAGTACCATTGAGCTCATGTTCTATTTCATCGAGCGTAGTAAACTTATCTCCTTTGTTTAATGTACCAACAATAATTTTATTTCCTGCAATTTTATCGGCATCAAATGCATGCATCGGTTGACCTAAAGCAAACATTACATAATTTCCAATATCAACAATATTATTGATAGAGCGAACGCCAATACTTTTCAATTTATTTTTCAACCATGTTGGTGATTCGTCAATGCGTACTCCATCAATTTGGATTCCCGAATAACGCAAACAAGAATTAACATCTTTCACTTCAACAGAAATTGCATTTGATGTTTTTTCAACTTTGATATCATTAACATCAGGTAATATAAGTTTTAAATTATTTTCCTTTCCAAGTAGCGCTTTCAAATCACGCGCTACACCAAGGTGTGAAGCTGCATCTGCACGATTAGGTGTTAAACCAATTTCAAAAATCCAATCTTGTTCCACTTGAAAATAATCAGCTGCGGACAATCCCACTTGTGTATCTTCCGGAAGAATCATAATTCCAGCATGCGATTCTCCCAATCCGATTTCATCTTCAGCGCAAATCATTCCTTCTGAATTCTCACCACGAATTTTAGAATTTTTAATCGTAAAAGAATCACTATGAGAAGGAAATAATATTGCTCCAGGTAATGCAACAATTACTTTTTGTCCTGCTGCAACATTTGGCGCACCGCATACAATTTGCTTTGGTTCACCATCACCAACTTCAACAGTAGTGATTTTTAATCGATCCGCATTTGGATGTTGAATGCAAGTAAGAATTTGTCCAACGACGATTCTGGCAAGGCCACCCTGTAAACTTTGCCAATGTTCAAGATGCTCTACCTCGAGTCCGCATCCAGTAAGTAATATTGAAATTTCTTGTGGACTTTGTGTAAAAGGAAGAAATTGTTTGAGCCAGTTATAAGCAATTTTCATAGAATCGTCAATGAATGAAATAAGGCTGCAAAGGTATCAAAACGAAGGCGACCGAAAAGTATTTTTCCTCTAATGATAAAGATAATTAAGGCCATTCTACATAAAAATCCATAAAAAAGACCGCTTTTTAGGCGGTCCTTAAATTTATCACGGAGGAAACTATCGTCGGAGGATCACATATCCTGCTTTTGTACTTTCATTATTTCCAGGAATAAAAACATAATAATAAGTTCCATTAGGAAGTACTTGACCAATTTTAATACGATCACTATTGGAGAAACCGTTCCATGAATTATCATAATGATCTTTTTCATAAACCATATCGCCCCAACGGTTAAATATTTTCAAGATAGCATCAGGATATCTTGCTACATCAGAAATCACAAAGTAATCATTAACACCATCACCATTAGGAGAGAAACCGGTTGGAATAAAAAGTGAATCACAAGTAACATTTACAATAACAGAATCAACGGTAGCGCAACCGAGCGTATCAGAAACAATCACTGTAAACACCGTTGTTGATGAAGGATTAATAATTGTTGATGCTGCATTCGGCGAAGTACAAAGATTTGCTGGTGACCAACTATAATTGAATCCACCAGAAGCAGTAATTGTTATAAGCGAATCACAATGAATTGTTGAACCTGGTGACACCACAACAAAAGGCAATGTGTTTACACTAATAATAATTGGTCCCGCATTAAAAACTCCACAAGCAGCTGTTGCTTGAATGGAATAATCGCCAGCTTGCAATACAGTAAGTTGATGAAGCGTATCACCAACTAAAAGTGTGTTATTTAAATACCAGTTATAACTTACATTTGAATATGCTGGTACACTCAGATTTATTGAATCACCAATACAAATTGTATTTAATCCTGAATTACTAATATTCAATGATGAGCTATCAACAATCGTTATGGTATTAGAATTCAAACATCCAATGGAATCAGTAATTTGTAAAGTATAAATTCCTGCATTTAAACTATCGATAACATTTATAGTATCACTAGTTGACCAACTAAAAGTGTAAGGCGAAACACCACCTGTAGGGTTCGAAATAATATTTGCAAAAATTCCGGCAATACACTTTGCACTTGATGAAATAATATTTGAAAGTATCGGTGCATTTAATGCTTGAACAGAATCCACAAGTGTAACAGCACATAAATTTAGATCTGTAACAGTAACTGAATATATTCCAAAGAGAAGATTTGATTGATTTTGAAGAACACTTGAATTATTCCATAAGAAAGAATAAATTGGTGTACCACCATTTACACTTAATGCAATTGCACCAGAACTATCTCCTGCACATTTAATATTTGTCACCAATAAGCTAGCTGACAAAGAACTATCTGGTTGAAGAATGGTATCCGAAACACTAAGTGTACATCCATTAGAATCAACAATCACAACTGAATAAAAACCAGCTGTTAGATTCGAAATATCTTCAATAGTATCAGTAGTACTCCACGTAAAAGTATATGGTAATGTACCACCTTGCGGTTGCAGATCGATGGCTCCAGTACTATCATTATGACAAAGCACGGGTTGTAAACTAGACAGCGCAGTTAAAGGAACTAATGGTCCAGTTACTGTATCAATCATTGTTACAGCGCAGCCAAATGTATCACTTAATAATAGTGTATAAAATCCTGTTGCAAGACTATCAATATCTTGAGTGACTTCGGAATTACTCCAGTTAATTAGGTAGGGTGCATAACCAGTTATAGTGATATCAATCGCGCCTAAACTATCACCAAAGCAACGGTTATTAGTAATTGCAGTTGTAACTTGTGGTGATGCATGCACGGTAATAAAAAAGTATGCTGTATCACAACGTGATGGAAGTCCATTATCACAAACTTGATAAGCAATAGAATCTAATCCATTGTAAAATGGATTAGAAATGTAAGAAATTTGTTGTAGTGAAGTTACTGTTGCTGTTCCATGAAACGGTCCTGAAAGTAGTGTTACAAATAAGGAATCCCCTTCAGGATCGGTATCATTTATTAATACATCATAAACAATAGAATCTACAGAGCACAATGATGTAGAATCATTCAATGCAATTGGTGCATCGTTTTTAGGAATTACAGTTATAATAACAATTGCAGTATCACATAAAATTGGAGAACCATTATCACAAATAATATAAATTAATGTATCATTCGAAGAGAAATTTGGATTAGGGCAATACGTAATTATTCCTGTCAAAGTATCCACTGTTGCTGTACCATTATTTGGACCTGTTAATATTGCAAGTGAACCAAATTGAATTCCATTTTCTACATCTGTATCATTCAACAAAACTGCTATTTGAACACATGTATCTTCAGGAGTAGAAATTGTATCATCAATGGCTAATGGTGCATCATTTACTGGAAGCACATTAATATAAATCCATGCACTATCACAATAAACAGGGAAACCAGAATCACAAATTGAATAGTGAATACTATCGGCACCAAAGAAATTTAAAGTTGGAGTATACGTTATTGCACCAGTTAGTACATTAACAATTGCAGTACCATTTGATGGGCCACCAATTATTTGAACCGCTCCAGGATTAATATTATTATCAGGGTCTGTATCATTTCCTAATTCAATTATTACTGTTACAGAATCTTCATTCGTAACGATCGTATCATTGATTGCATCTGGAGGATTATTAACAAATACAACAACTGAATCTATTCCATCACAACCGAGACTATCCGTTACAATTACTAAAAATTGTTGCGTAGTAAATACAGTTGCAATAGGATTTGAAATTGAACTATCATTTAAATAAATTGCTGAATTCCATATATAAACGTATGGTGAAAATCCAGAACTTGCAGTAGGTGACCCGCCAAGATTTACAGGAACTCCCGAAGTGGTAAATTGATCAGGACCTGCATCTACTATTGGATTTGGATTTGAAGTAATAATAACGGTATCTGAACTTGAACAAGCACCATTAGTAATTGTCCATACAAATAAATTCTGACCGATTGAAAGATTACTAATTGTTGTAAGTGATGCAGTTGAAGTATCAACAATTGCTGTACCTAAACTATTCCATAAACCTGTTCCTACTAAAGGATCATTTCCTTTAATTGTGATTCCATTAACCGATGCGCAATATGCATCATCAACACCTGCATTAGCAACAGTACCTTGTTGTGAAACATCAACAGTAATCGTATCATACGTTTCACAATTATTATTGGTGACAGTCCAAACAAATTGGTAAGTACCAACTGATAATCCTGTAACACTTGTGAATGGATTTAATACATCTGTAATTCCTGCAGCACTTGTTGTTGACCAAACTCCTAATCCAACAGTGACTGCATTTGCAGAAAGAGTTGTTGAAGTTTGCGTTTCACAAAGTTGTTGATCGGGACCAGCATTTGCAACAACATTACTATCAACAGAAATAATAACGGTATCTGCATTCGTGCATGTTCCATTTGTTATAGTCCAGATGAAATTATAATTTCCTGCATTCACTAAACCGTTTACGCTTGTTGATGCACTTGATGGAATTGCAATTATAGCAGAGCTATTTGTAGACCATGTTCCGCTTGCTGGCGTTGGATTATTTCCATTTAAAATTATTGTTGCAACACTTGCGCAGATAGATCGATCGATTCCTGCATTTGCAGAAATAATACTATCAACTTTAATTACAACAGTGTCGGATGTAATACATGAACCATTTGTAATTGTCCAGATAAATAAATTATTTCCGTAAGCTAAATTTGATACTGTTGCGTTTATACTTGTTGGAGAACTGATAATCGAAGTTCCTATAGTTGTCCATAAACCAGAACCAGGTGAAGGAACATTACCAGCTAACGTTGCTGTAAATAATGCGCATTGCGCTTGATCAATTCCAGCATTAGCATTAATTAAACTATTTACTATAATTGAAACGGTATCTCTACTTGAACATGTTCCATTGGTTATCGACCAAACAAAATTGTAGGTGCCAGCAGTATTTAATCCTGTAACGGTTGTTGTTGCTGATGTTGGATTTGTAATTGTTCCACTACTTATTGCAGTCCATGTTCCACTTCCTGTTGATGGCGCATTTCCTGTTAATGTTGCTGATGCTGTACTCGAACAAATTTGTTGATCAATTCCTGCATTGGCAATAATTAATGAATCAATACGAACATTTATTGTATCTCTTGTTACACACGTACCATTGGTGATCGTCCAAATAAAATTATAATTACCAGAACTTAATCCTGTAACTGTACTTGTAGGACTAGATGTTGTTGTTATGATTGCGGAACTTGTTGTTGACCATGCACCAATTCCTGGTGTTGCACTATTTCCTGCTAACGTTGTTGATGTAACATTGCAAAGTGTTTGATCAACTCCTGCTGCTGCAATAATATTTTGATTTACAACAATTGAAACCGTATCTCTACTTGTACATGTTCCATTTGTTATCGACCAAATAAAATTGTAAGTGCCAGAAGTATTTAATCCTGTAACTGTTGTTGTTGCTGATGTTGGATTTGTAATTGTTCCTCCACTAATCGCAGTCCATATTCCACTTCCTGTTGATGGATTATTTCCCGTCAGTGTTGTTGATGCAGTGCTCGAACATATTTGTTGATCAATTCCTGCATTAGCAATTATTAATGAATCAACACGAACATTTATTGTATCTTTTGTTATACATGAACCATTGGTAATTGTCCAAATAAAATTATAGTTGCCAGCATGTAATCCTGTAACTGTACTTGTAGGACTAGATGTTGTTGTTATGATTGCGGAACTTGTTGTTGACCATGCACCAATTCCTGGTGTTGCACTATTTCCTGCTAACGTTGTTGATGTAAC
>JBBRAW010000116.1:0-9926 GCA_038206385.1 Bacteroidia bacterium
ATAAACGTAGTTCACTTGAACTAACAGATGATGCTAGCTATTTAGCAACGCAATATCAATTAATTTTCAACAAAAATTTTCTTGACAACAACTTTTTCTCCGATTATCGTTTTGATACTCAAAGTTAACATTTTTTTACAGAAACCAAGACGTATAAATTATCATTCAACCACAGTGATTTTAGATCAATAAAAAATTGATGGATTTCCTTGTAATTATTTTTAAAAAACATTTTCTCTAAATATCTGAAAGAAAAAAAACAATCGTTACTTTGAAAAAATTCGTTGTTTCGTTAAAAGGAACATTACACAAATTATGAGTGTAGTAATACCAATACTTAAAAATAGTAAAGCGGGTTTGGTATAAAAACCAAACCCGCTTTACAAGAAATATAACTATTAAATATTATTTCGCAACAACAATTCTTCTTACGAATGAATTATGTTTAGAATCTGAGATTGCTATATTATAGAATCCTGCAGCTAATCCTTTAACATTAAATTGTGATTTAGTGATTCCACTTTTTCCATCAATTTGTCGTACTTCGATTTTCTTTCCATTAGCATCCATCAATTGAATAGTAATATTTTCTACATCAGAAAGTGAAATTTCTACTGTAGTAAAATCTGTTGCAGGATTTGGATAAACAACAATAGAGTTGATGCTTTTGTTCATCGGATAAATTCCTGTTGCTGTTTGAAGAACAAAGTTACCAGCTTGTAAAACTTGCTTCGATCCATTTGATTCTTGCAACCAACCCATCATTATTAGATCTGAAAATTCTTCTACAGAGTTCTCAGTTGTATTATCAATAATGTTTGCTGCCTGTCCATCAATCGGTAAACGATAATTACCATTAAAAGTATACGTAACAGAAACAGAATCCCATGTACCCAATGCGATTGAACCTAATACAGTTCCATTTTCATCTGGCAACATTTTCTTCATTACATGAAAAAATGCTGTTTCACCATTTGATTCAACATTCATAGTAGTTGTTCGTTCAGCAATAACTGCATTTAACACAACGTTAGATGAAGGAAAAAGAGGAGAGTATCTCACCATCGCAGAATAGGTTTTTGCTATGGTATCTGCAGTGTATGTTCCATTCATTTTATAAGCCGCAGGTACTGCTCTAGCCGATTGATAGAGTGCATACGTAAATGAATTCGCATTACCATCCCAACCTCCATCATTTTCCATTCTAGGAATAGAATTGATAGCGTAATAAGATGATCTTCTATTTACTGTTTCAATAGTTGTGTAAGGATCTCCGTTTCCAGGAAAATCTTGTTGATATTTTACTGATACAAATTCAGCTTGATTAATAGTATCCACTATCGAATGGAAATTTGCATTTCCTGGTTGACATGGAGGACACGTAGAACTAGTGAATATCTCAAACAATGGAACACGTTGCTCAATTGAATATAAAATATTCAATGTTTTACTATGGCTATCATTCGATGTATTTTGATCTGCATTTGTTCCGTTTAAGTTAGTTGCCTTACAAGAAACAATATAAGCCCCTGGAATTGTTTCATTCCATGGAATACTATGAGTAAATGAATACGAAGTCGAAGGCGCTATTGAAATCCCCGTAACATTATCAATCACGACAGATCCACCGTTAATTTGGTAAACTAATGTTAATGATGTTATAGTAGATAATCCTAAATTTTTGATCGTTCCTGTAATCGTATTATTACCTCCTAGCAAATAAGGTGAAGTTGTTATGTCAGTAACTGACAAATCATAATCCGGTTGAGTTCCATAGTTGAATTCATAATAAGAATTATCCGCTGGAGTTGGGTCAGCTGTTGTAGCTAATGCTGCAAGACTTGGTGAACCAGCAACTGAATATGCTGTTGTAGCATTAATTTGAACTCCCGCAGATACTAATGCTGTTGTAGCATATCCTCCAGTGCGCTCATCAACAATAAAAATTTTGTTTGTTGTTTCTTCTAAAACTATACTCCAATACGTAAAGTTTGATCCATTTGATGCTGTTGCGCCATATCCAAAAGAAGTAAATTCGATCCATAATTGACGATTTGGGCTACTTCCAAAAATTTTCATAGCAACATTATCATTTGTTCCTTTACCTGCCAATCCCCAAATACAAACTGATTTATCAGGAATCAATGCGCTTGGCAATGCAGCTTTAGTATAAGATGGTGCTGCAAGTGCAGTAGCTACATCAAAAGTTAAAATAGCTGAAGATGACACTTTAAATTGCGTCACTGCTACCCCATTAAAGGAAAAGCTGAAAGGAAGCGTTTGCGTTGGACTCCATGCTGGTGTTGCATTAGTAGGTCCAAGGATTGCTGTCCAATCAACAGGTAATCCACCCCCAACTGGGTATTCAGGATCATTATTAAGGTTTCCTGGATTTTGCCCTGCACCCGAGAAAGGCAAGTAATAATATTGTGCATTGGCAAACTGACTAATGCATAATAAGAGAACTAATTGTAATAGTTTTTTCATGATATAATAATTGTTTGGTTTTACTTATGATTTGTTGGCAAATATAAATAAATGGATTGGTATTTTAGAATGAATTATTCCATTCCAACGTAAAATCTTATTATCATCGTTAAATTAAGATGTGATTGGCACTATTTTGCCTTTTTGGTAGTAACCATCTTTAGCATCGCGACTTCATTTTCATTTAACATGCGCCATCTACCACGACCTAAGTCCTTTTTGGTCAGGCCTGCAAACACTACACGATCGAGTTTTCTTACATCATAACCTAGATGTTCAAACATACGACGTACGATACGATTTTGCCCTGAATGAATTTCTAATCCAACTTGTTTTTTATCGCTACCGTCACCATCATAAGCGATATCATCAACTTGTATAAAACCGACTTCTTCAATTTCAACTCCTTCAACTAGTTTTTTCATGTCGGATACTTTTAAACTTTTATCTAACTCCGCATGATAAATTTTTCGAACGTGTGAACTAGGATGTGTTAATGTTTTTGCAAGATCGCCATCATTAGTAAAAAGCAACAATCCAGTGGTGTTACGATCTAATCTCCCAACAGGGTAAATTCTTTCTTTGCATGCATTAGCAATAAGTTCCATCACAGTATGGCGTTGTTCAGGATCATCCATTGTTGTGATATAATCTTTGGGTTTATTCAACAAGAGATAAACATTTTTCTCATTGCGAATACGTTCCCCGTTATAGCGAATATCATCCGTTGGATTTACTTTGGCTCCCAGCTCTGTAACAACAATTCCATTCACCGAAAATAATCCTGCTTCAATCATAACATCTGCTTCTCTCCTCGAACAAATTCCAGCCATTGAAACAAAACGATTCAAGCGAATTGGACTTCCATCTGATGACGGCTCACCAAAATAATCTGGTGTTTTGCTTCGTGATTTCTTTGTTGATTTATCAAATGATCTTTTCGGACGATCTTCCGAGTTATCAAATGAACGTGAAGGTTTACTATCCTCATCAAACGATTTAAAATCATCAGCAGGTTTTTTATCGAATGATCGTTTTGGTTTTTCATCGCGATTAAATGACGGACGATCATCGCTTCTTGCTTTTGATGGGCGATCGTCTCTTTCGAATGATTTTTTCGGTCGGTCATCACTTCCTGTTCTTGCAGGACGGTCATCTCTCCCAAAAGATTTTTTCGGTTTCGCTTCACGATTGTAAGGAACGCGTGAACCTTTATCAGCACCCGCTGAGCGATCATCTTTATCAAAGGCTTTGCGAGGACGTTCGTCAGATCCTCTTGCTTCTCTATCACTGCTACTTGGTCGTGATGGGCGATCAGAACTTGCTCCTCTCGAAGGACGCTCGGCTCTATCGAAAGACTTTTTTGGTCGTTCTTCCCGATTATATGGAACGCGAGAACCTTTATCAGCTCCTGATGAACGATCTTCCTTTTCATACGATTTACGAGGGCGATCATCACTTGATGCACCTCTTGTTCCTCTTGAAAAGCTATCACTTCGTGAATCTGTTGGACGTTCTTCTCTAGGTGTTCTTGCTGGGCGATCATCACCTCCTCCTTCATTAGGACGGCTGTTACGTGTTGGCTTATCGTATGCTTTACGAGGGCGATCATCGCGTGTTCCAAATAGTTTACGTTCAGAACGATCAGCATCTCCTTCACGACGAGGCGGACGAGTATCTTTATCAAAACCTCTTCCTGTTGCTCTGTCTTTTCTATCAAATGATGCAGGACTTCTACCATCAGATTTTGCTCCTGAAAAACTATCGCTTTTAGTAGTTCTTTTACGCGGACCAGAAGAAGCGTCTCTCTCCTTAAAATCACGACTTCCTGGAGCATTACCTCTTGTTGAAGAAGTGTTTTCTCCTGTGGTCGTGCGGGAAACTTTTCGACCAGGCTTATCTTGCCTTTTCATAATATTTGCTAATTGGAGGTCAAAGGTCGCAATAAATGGCCGATCTACCTCTTAATTTTCTCGTTTTACCTAGCAAATAAAAGTATTTAGATGATATTCCAATTTCTTTTCACGGATGAAAGGCTTCTTCGATATGAATAACTTCTGCGGAATTTCCTTTCATCACGATAGAAATAATATCAAATCGTGTTTCAAGATCTAGGTCTTTTACTTCTTGGTATGCAGCAGCGGCTTCGGCTAAAAAATCAATTTTTCGATGTCCGACAGCTTCATCGGGTGAACCGAAATCAGATGAACTTCGTGACTTCACTTCGATGATGATTAAAAACGTATCAAATAATGCAATCAAATCCACTTCTAACCGACCAAATCTCCAATTTTGTTCGAGTATTTTATAGCCTTTTTGCTCGAGATATTCGCGTGCTAAATTTTCTCCGAAAGATCCAAACTCAATATGATTCACTTAAACATTTTTATGAAAAAGATTTTTAAATAGTATAGTAAACAGAAAACTAAATTGATTCGATTTTTATTGTATCTAAATTTACTTCCAAATTAATTTTTCCTCCTAAAATCAATGGTAAATTTCTAGGAACATGTCCTGCTGGAAAACCAAAACAAACAGGAAAATTATACGCACGAACAGCTTCGGCAATAATTGTTACTGCCGTTTTTCCAAAAGGAATCGTGTTGTCGCGCATGTCGTTCATCCCACCAACAATTAATCCTTTCAACCCTTCTAATTTTCCGGATCTTTTTAATTGCATCATCATTCTATCGATATGATAAAAATACTCGTCAAGATCTTCTATAAAAAGTATTTTACCTCGTGTATCCACATCAGAAGCTGAACCACTCAAAGAATATAATAACGATAAATTTCCTCCTATTAATGTGCCACTTACATTTCCCGTTCTAGTATAATCTACATCCAGAGAATCAATTTTAGCATTGTAACGCATTGGTTTTCCCATCAACAAATCAATCATTCCTTGCGCTGATTCTTCATTTCTTCTTTCATCAGCTAACCCATAAAGCATGTTTGAATGGAGCGTAGCAATCCCATAATGGTTATGAATATGCGAATGAAAAACCGTGATATCACTAAATCCAACAATCCATTTAGGGGACTTCTTAAAAATGGTAAAATCGAGTTGATCAATTAATCGAACGCAGCCATAACCACCACGCGCGGAAAGTATCGCTTTCACCTTTGGATTATCCATTAACGACTGAAAATCACTTGCTCGTTGCTCATCATTACCTGAAAATTGATTGTATTCACTGTATAAATTTTCAGCTTCAAGAACTTTGAAACCCTTTGATTTAAGCCAGTTTATACCACTAGCAAGTTCTTCTCTACTTACTTTTCGGGCAGGGGCGCAAATACCTATAGTATCACCTTTTTGTAGAAATGGGGGAAGCACGGTCACTTGGTTATCTTTGTACAAAATTAGAATATGATTTTTACAACGTTCCGAAGATAAATGATTCCAATAGGAATTGAAATTTTTAGAAAAAGGAAAATTGTCGAGATCAAAAAATAGCGTTTAAATTCATTATGTCGAAATATTTAATTACTGCCGCATTACCTTATGCCAACGGACCATTACACATTGGACACTTAGCGGGATGCTATTTACCATCTGATATTTTTGTTCGCTATTTGAGATTACAAGGTCGTGATGTAAAATACATTTGTGGTTCGGATGAGCATGGTGTTGCGATAACGATTCGTGCACGTAAAGAAGGAAAAACTCCGCAAGAAATTATTGATTTATATCACACACAAATTCGTGATAGCTTTAAAGAATTCGGTATAAGCTTCGACATTTATCATCGCACAAGCGATCCTATTCATCATCAAACTGCATCTGATTTTTTCACAACACTTTATGATAAAAAATTATTTCTTGAAGAAGAAAGTGAACAATATTTTGATGAAGAAGCGAATATGTTTTTGGCCGATCGTTACATTACTGGAACATGTCCGAATTGTGCAAATCCAAATGCGTATGGTGATCAATGTGAGCGTTGCGGAACGAGTTTAAGTCCGAAAGAATTGATAAATCCACAATCACAATTAAGTGGACAAGCGCCTGTTTTACGTACAACAAAACATTGGTATTTACCACTCGATAAAATTCAACAAAATTGGTTGAACGATTGGATCATGTCGAAGGAAGGGTATTGGAAAAAAAATGTTTTTGGTCAGTGTAAAAGTTGGCTTGATCAAGGGTTGCAACCTCGAGCAGTTACGCGTGATTTAGATTGGGGAGTTCCCGTTCCAATAAAAGGTGTAACAGGGAAAGTGTTGTACGTTTGGTTTGATGCGCCGATAGGATATATCTCTGCAACGAAAGCATTATTGCCAGATACGTGGGAAGATTATTGGAAAGGAAAAGATTCTAAATTAATTCATTTCATCGGGAAAGATAATATTGTTTTTCATTGTATTATTTTTCCTGCGATGTTGAAAGAACATGGTGGATATAATTTACCAGAGAATGTTCCTGCCAATGAATTTTTAAATTTAGAAGGTGATAAATTATCTACTTCACGAAATTGGGCTGTGTGGTTGCATGAGTATTTAAAAGACTTTCCTGATAAGCAAGATGTACTTCGTTATGCGCTTTGTGCTTCTGCTCCAGAAACAAAAGACAATGATTTTACATGGAAAGAATTTCAGGATCGTAACAACAATGAATTAGTAGCAGTACTTGGGAATTTTATTAATCGCACCTTAGTACTAACAGAAAAATATTTCGAAAATAAAGTTCCACCGATCAATGCTTTATTGGAAAGTGATATTGATTGTTTGCAAATATTAAAAGAAGCGCCAGCAAAATTAACTGATAGTATTGAACGATATCGATTTCGTGAAGCACTTGCTGGAGTAATAGATATTGCGCGTACAGGAAATAAATATTTAGCAGATAATGAACCGTGGAAAATTTATAAAACAGACCCTGATCGCGTTGCAACAATTTTGAATGTTGCATTAGAAGTTTCTGCATTTCTTTCTTATATAATGGAACCTTTTCTTCCATTCTCTGCAACAAAGTTGCGTGAGATGTTGAATTTACCATCAAAGCAATGGAGTGAGGTGTTTGGAACAAATATTTTTCAAGCTGGACATTCATTAGGAACTGCAAAATTGTTATTCGATAAAATAGAAGACGATATTATTTTGCAACAAATGGAAAAATTAAATGCGAGTAGAGTTGCCCTTACTCCTGAATCATTAGAAGAAAATTTAAACCCAACATTAAACTCTTTTAAAGAAACTACATCGTATGATGATTTTTCAAAAATGGATTTGAGAGTTGGAACCATTATCGCTGCTGAAAAAGTAGAGAAGGCAGATAAGTTATTGAAACTTACAATTGATACAGGACTCGATCAGCGCACTGTCGTTTCAGGAATTGCGTTGCATTTTAAAGCAGAAGATATCATTGGTCAACAAGTAATGTTATTGGCAAATTTGGCTCCTCGAAAAATCAAAGGAATTGAATCGATGGGGATGATATTGATGGCAGAAGACAGTAATGGGAAACTCATTTTTATGCAGCCATCAAATAAAATAACCAACGGAAGTAATATTTCTTAAACAGTTTATCGTAATTATTTACCGTGAAATGTAAAAAGCTGATAATTTCTAAAAATTAAATGGAACTTTATGTTAGGCATTGGCTTCTACTCCCGATATTTGTGTGATGATTAAATCTCTTACTTTATTAGGTTGTTTCTGCATTCTTGCATTGTTTGGAAATGCACAACAGCTTACTGTTAATTCTCAAGTTATATTTGGCTCGGTAACAGAAATTACTCCCGATAGTTCTCAAATAACGTTTACAAATAATTCAGGACAAACTATTGCTGTAACGGGTTATCGTTTTTATAATACTTATGGCGTACCTGCATTTTCAACTTCTGCTTTAAATATTTCTATTGCTAACGGAAGCTCACAAAATATTTGGATAAAGTTTTCACCTCTTCATAATATTTATCATAATTCCGAGCTCGTTATTTTTACTGATGCTCACCGTGGAACCTTGCATGTAGATTTACAAGGACAAGGACATTATTCAAACAGTTATTACGACCAATCTGAAAACTTAGAAGAAGAAGCATTAAAAACAACATTACAAACCATTACAGGTGCTGGATATATTTCATTAGGATATAGCAATGCAGCAAGAGATTATATGTTCATGACATTGGATAATAAATTAGTGAACGGACAAGGTGCGATACAAAATACAATTGAATGTGTTTACACTGGTCGTGAAGCGATTGGATATGTAACAAGAGTTGATTGTCAAACGAACTCTAATTTTAATACAGAGCATACTTTTCCGCAAGCATTATTTAATAGTAATGAGCCTATGAAATCGGATTTATTTCATTTATTTCCTACAGATGATGTTGCAAATAATACTCGTGCTAGTTATCCGTTCGGAATGGTGATTAATCCTACATGGACTGTTGGTGGAAGTAAATATGCAGCTGGAATTTTCGAGCCACGCGATGCACACAAAGGTGAAGTTGCAAGAGCAATGTTATATTTTGTAATGCGTTATCAGAACTATAATAATTTTTTGAATACCCAAGAAAGTATTTTGAAACAATGGCATCAACAATTTCCACCAACTGTTGTAGAAACTACAAGAGCAAATAATATTTTTACACAACAGAATAACCGAAATCCTTTTATTGATTATCCACAATTAGTTGATAGGATATCATCTTTTTCAACTACATCTGTTGCCGCATCGAATTTCTCACTTGATCTTGTTCAAGATACTATTGATTATGGCACTGTTGTAAATGGAGTTAGTAATTTGTATCAATTCATGATTGTAAATAACGGAAATCAACCAATTGATTTTACTTCTTTCACAATCCAGCCTTCTAATCAATTAGTTTTTAATGCACCATTTAATGGAAGTCCGGTTACATTACAACCTGGCGAATCGCTACCCATTTTATTTACATTATCAACATTACAAACAGGCCCTTTTAATGGCACGTTAGAAATCAATACGAATAGCATTAGTCAACCATTATTTACTATTCCTATTATTGCAAATGCTGTTGTAACAGGGTTAATTGAAAACAAAAATCCAAATGGATACACTACATTTCCGAATCCATTTAATAATCATATTTGCATATCACCGTCCCCATCAGCGAAGGCTATCATCCGATTGTTTGATGTAGAAGGACGAGTTCTACAAACATCAACGGGAGCAGATTTTCAATCGTGTGAAATAATTTCTAACGATTTAAATTCTGGTGTTTATATGCTTGAGATAAAAGATGGAGCAACAATTAGTAGAAAAGTTTTAGTGAAAGAATAAAATTATTTAGCTTTAAATCAATAGGTACATTCAAGTATCTAGTGCAACATAAAAATAGTGTTATGTTGCGTTATGACAAAATATACAAGGCTTACATTTGAAGATCGGATCAAAATAGAGGTTTATCGCCTTCTAAATTGGACGCTGGAAGAGATAGGGACGA
>JBBRAW010000117.1:0-9667 GCA_038206385.1 Bacteroidia bacterium
AAAGAGAAGGGCGAACGTGTTGTAGGAACGAATATGATGGAAGGAACCGAGATCATGCGACTTGCAAATTTGAATGAGATGGAAGTAAGTGTTGATGTAAGTGAAAATGATATTGTTCGTGTAAGTGTGAATGATACAGCTATGATTGATATCGATGCCTATATAGGAAGAAAGTTTATGGGTGTCGTAACAGAAGTTGCAAATTCTGCAAATGTTTCCAGTGCTTCCATTACCGATCAAGTTACAAATTTCACTGTGAAGATTCGTATTTTACGTGATTCGTATAAGGATATGTTAGAAGGAAAATCCGCAAGCTTTAGTCCGTTTCGTCCTGGCATGTCTGCATCTGTTGATATCCGTACGAAGCGTGTAAGGGATGTAATCGCATTGCCGATTCAAGCAGTGACAACACGCGATACTGCCAAAAAAGAAATGGATGAAAAAGATCCTACTTCTTCTACTTCAACAGTAGCAAAGAAAAAAGAAGACACTCCAATTCAAGAATGTGTTTTTGTGATCGAAGATGGAAAAGCAAAAATACGCATGGTTAAAACAGGTATTCAAGATAATATGTGGATTCAAATTTTAGATGGTTTGAAAGCTGGAGAGGTAGTGATTTCCGCACCTTACAATGCGATTTCAAAAACGCTAAAAAATGGTTCTACAGTAACAGTAGTAAAGCGTGATGAATTGTTTGAAAAGGATAAGAGTAAATAGTTTTTTTAATTTTTAGCGTGTATTTTATTATCGAATTTAATGGCAATAATCCTTCATATTGAAACAGCTGTTGATGTTTGTTCAGTAGCAATTGCTAATGAGGGTAAATTAATTTCATTAAGAGAATCTTACGAGCCAAGAATTCATGCAGCAATGACTGCCGTATTTGTAAAGGAAGCTGTTGAAGAAGCTGGAATTACCCTTCAAAAAGTGGATGCTATAGCGGTAAGTAAAGGGCCAGGAAGTTATACTGGTTTGCGCATCGGAGTTGCAACAGCAAAAGGGTTGTGTTTTTCGTTAGATAAACCATTAATAGCAGTTGATACTTTAAGGGCAATGGCTGCCACTTATTTATTGGATCATCCACATAATTCAATTGATAATTTGTTGGTTCCATTGATTGATGCAAGAAGGATGGAAGTGTATGGATGTGTTTTGGATCATCAATTAAATTATATCGAAGCAACAAAAGCTGAAGTCTTAAGTGAGAATAGTTTTATGATTTATCCTCATCAATCAAGAATTATTTTTGGCGATGGAGCCGCAAAAACTGAAACTGTTTTTAGTGATCATTTAAATGTAAAAATTGTAACTAACTTTAAACATTCTGCTCGCGGACTTGTTGCTTTAGCTTTAAATTCTTTCAACAATAATCAATTCGAGAATATCGCATATTTTGAACCTTATTATTTAAAAGAATTTCTTGACAATAAGTCAAAAAATTAATCGTTGTATTCTATAAATAGGTTTTACGATGTTACATTTATTTAAATCATTTACTTTAATTGGTTGTTTGTTGTACCTTTCAAGTTCATGCCAATCGCAAAAAAAAGAATCAATTAAGATTCAAAATGTAGATTCAGAAAAAAATATGTCAATAGCATTAACCGATACTGCCACATTTGGTGGAGGATGCTTCTGGTGCGTAGAAGCAATTTATCAAGATTTAAATGGAGTTATCTCAGTTACCTCTGGGTATTCTGGTGGAACGAAAGTAGATCCGAGCTACGAACAAATTTGCAATGGAAACACTGGACATGCAGAAGTAGTTCAAATTATTTACGATCCCAAAATAATTACGTTTGATGAATTGTTAGAAGTCTTCTGGACGGTTCATGATCCTACAACTTTAGATCGACAAGGTGCTGATGTTGGAACACAATACCGATCCGTAATTTTTTATCACAACGTTACACAAAAGGAAACTGCTGAAAAATATAAGCAGAAATTAAATGATGAAAAAACTTTTGATAGTCCTGTAGTTACGGAGATAAGTCCGTTTGAAATTTTTTATGCTGCTGAAAAATACCATCAAAACTATTATAAGGATAATGAAAATCAACCTTACTGTAGTTTAGTAATTCGTCCGAAGATTGAGAAGTTTCAAAAAATTTTTAAAAATAAAATGAAGCATTAATTTTAAATAATAATTGGTAGAGATATAAATACTTAATTTAAATTAAAATGTTTTTCTGCCATATCATTCACTGCTTTTCCTATTGCTAAACATGCTGTTGCTGCGGGTGATGGTGCATTTAAAACATGCAATGCATTATCACTATTTACGATTTTAAAATCATCAATCATATTGCCATGAATATCGAGCGCCATTGCACGAACACCTGCGCGACCAGGAACAATATCTTCCATCTTTAAATCAGGAAGTAAGCGTTGTAATCGTTCGAGAAATAATTTTTTACTAAAGGCTCTTCTGTATTCATCTAATCCAAAACGCCAATGCTTGAAAAATAATTTCCATGTTCCTAAGTAAGTAAGTGCATCTAACGTATCTGTTAAATTAAAATCAGTTTTTCCATATCCTTCACGCTTGAAAACAAAAACTGCATTTGGTCCGCATTCAGTTGGGTGATGCAACATGCGTGTAAAGTGTACTCCAAGGAATGGGAATTCAGGATTGGGTACTGGATAAATAAGATGCTTTACTTTATGTTGTGCCTCGGGAGTTAATTCAAAATAATCACCACGGAATCCTACGATTTTCATCTCTGGATTCATCCCTTCTTTTTTTGCGATGCGATCACTTTGTAATCCACTGCAATTCACGATGTATTTTCCAGTGAAGTTTCCCTTAGGTGTCATCACAATAGTTTTATCTCCATCTTTTACAAAAGCCGTTACTTCATGCTCCAATAAAACATTACTACCCGGAAATTTTTCTACAATAAGTTTTGATAATACATTACATACACCAACAAAATCAATAATGCCAGTGCAACCAACACGAATGCCAGAAATACCAGCGCAATATGGTTCAATCTCTTTTATCTGCGCGGCAGTGATCATTTCAATATCTTCTACATCATTTTTTATTCCGTTATTAAACACTTTTGTCATGTGCTCAAGTTCAGAAGGATCAGTAGCGACAATAATTTTTCCGCAAATGTCATGTGCAATATGATGTTCTTTCGCAAATGCAACGAGCTCTCTTCTTCCATCAACGCAATTCTTCGCTTTATAGCTGCCCGGTTTGTAATAGATTCCAGAATGTATCACCCCTGAATTTCTTCCTGTTTGATGAAAAGCAACAGCATTTTCTTTTTCTAATAATAAAATTTTTAGATTGGGATGATGGAGATTTAATTTATAGGCGGTTGATAAACCTACGATTCCTCCTCCGATAACAATCACATCGTATATTAATTCAGGCATCCTGCAAAAGTAAAGGTTAACGCATAAAATTTGGACGAAGGCCTAAAATGATTTCTTACTAAATAGCAGCTTTACAAAATTTAGGATATATTAATTAAGTAAATGTCCATACATTAGCATTTAACAGTTGCTGAGTTTCAAATGCTTACAGCAAAGTAATCGAGAATTGCCTCTTAGTACAAGCTATGTTAATAAAATTTACATCTTAATCCATCGCAAACCCGCTTCCCACCTACATTTGCTTACACATACAAATTATGAAAAAGGGCTTGATAGTGATGTGGTACTTGCTGGTACCTTTTGTAACCTTGGCGGGAGGATTTCAAATTAATACGCAGGGACAAAAGGCAATTGGAATGGGCGGCTCTATAACTGGTTTAGCGATTGATGGCTCTGTAGTTTTCTTTAACCCTGCTGGGATGTCTTTTTTGGATAGTAATTATGTGAATGCTGGTTTCAGTTTAATAATTCCACAAACTACATTTTTAGGAGGGTACAACAGTTCGGAAAAAATGTCGTCCCAATTATATTCTCCATATTATGTTTATGGTGCGTTTAAACTTAAGGGCAAATTGTCAGCTGGAATAAGTATCAATAATCCTTTTGGTCTTGGCACCAAGTGGGATGATAATTGGAGTGGTAGATATATTTCGCAACAAGCTCGACTTACTGCACTTTTTATACAACCATCACTATCTTATAAAATAAATAATCATTTATCTTTTGGTGGAGGACCTGCAATTGTTTTGGGCGCCGCTAATTTTCGAAAAGCAATTCCGTACGCTAATACCGATGGTACTGAAGCCGGAGTTGAATTAAAAGGGAATGCAACTGGAATTGGTTTTAATGCTGGTATATTTTTATCTTATAGTAAGATTTCTATTGGTTTAGATTACCGTTCAAAAGTAAAACTTGATTTGAAAAATGGTGATGCGACTTTTACAAATGTTCCTCCATCATTAATTTCTATCAATACTATTCCTTCTTCAACAAAATTTAATTCGTCAATTAATTTACCGTCGGTTTTCTCACTTGGGATTGGTTATAAAGTGACTGATAAACTCTTGATGAATGTGGATTTAAATTTTACAGGTTGGTCAGTTTATGATTCACTAAATTTTGAATTTCCTGATTATCCTGCATTAAATAATTCGAATGCAAGAAAATATAAATCGTCTTATGCAGCACGTATTGGTGCACAATATAAATCAACCGACAAACTAACTATTCGTTTAGGAATTGCTTACGATCAAACACCAGTAAAAGATGGATATGTTAGTCCTGAATTACCTGATGCGAATAAATTTGTACTTGCAGGAGGATTGACTTATCGTATTAAAAGACATTTGTATTTGGAAGGTTCTGTTATGTTGGAAAACGTAAGTGAGCGTAAAGAAATTTCAAATGTGAATACTAATTTTAACGGAACATATAAATCTTATTTATACATCTTCGGACTTGGACTTCAATATAACTTCTAAAAAAAATCTATGTTTTTGCATTGCTGTAAGTTTAATTTTTACGGCATGTAAACCTTCTTTGGATGAACCAAAAGCATCTACAGGAACAGCCGACTTCAGCCGCTTCGTAGCAGTTGGTACTGATCTTACAGCAGGCTATACAGATGGCGCTTTAACACTCGAAGGACAAGTAAATTCTTTTCCAGCAATACTTGCATCACGATTTAATACTGTAGGAGGAGGAGACTTTATTCAACCTTATTTAAATGTTGGAAATGGAATTGGTTTCTCCTCTCAGAATACATTAGTGGGACAATTACAACTTAATTCTATTATGAATTGTTTGGGAGAGAAAGATTTGATTGCTACCTATTCTGTTCCTAATACGAACAACCTACAATGGTTGGGGAATAACATCATTTATAATAATTATGGAATTCCTGGAGCTAAATCATTTAATCTCGACAGTCAAACTTTTGGGAAAAGTGCTCCAATTGGAAATTCCTATTATCATCGTTTTGCCTCTGATACGGGTGCTATATCTGGATTAACTTCTACAGTTTTAGGAGATGCATTTAAAGTAAATCCAACTTTTTTTAGTTTATGGATCGGTGTAAATGATGTACTATTTTATGCTCAAAGTGGAGGTAATGAATCCGACTTATCTATAAATGAAATCACACCAGATTCTGTCTTCAATACATCTATAGATCGCATCGTTAATTCCCTTACTAGTAATGGTGCTAAAGGAATTATTTTAAATATTCCTGATGTAGAAAATATTCCATTTTTTAATACTATCCCATATAATGGATTGATACTTACTAAGGCTCAAGCTGATACGTTGAATGCAACTTCACCATCGGGAGTTTCATTTCATGCAGGAGCAAATGCATTCGTCGTAAATTTTAATGGTACAGTTCGCCAATTAGTAGAAGGGGAGTTAGTTTTATTGAGTACTTCATTAGATTCTTTACGATGTAACGGACTTGGAACTCCAGTAAATCCACTTCAAACAAGGATGATCTTAGATCAACAAGAAGTGTCGAATATCCATGCCTCAACTGTTAGTTTTAATGCAAAGATTAGAGCTGTTGCATTAGCTAAAAATTTAGCTTTTACTGATGCGAATGCATTCTTCAAAACATTAAGTTCAGGAGTGGTTTTTAATGGTGTAAAATATTCTACTAATTATATTAATGGGGGAGCATTTGCACTCGATGGAATACATCTTAATTCTAAAGGATATGCATTCATCGCTAACGAGTGTATCAATTCTATCAATGCTCAATTTAAAAGTACAATTATGGTGGTGGATGTGAATAATTATTCAGGCATTAAATTCCCATAACGAACCTTCTTGTTTTTTTAAAAGAGTGAATGTGCTGTTTGCCTCTGAAAAAATTATTTAAACCATCCTGATTTATTATCTTTGCACCTCCTTATTTCACCTATTTGAAATAGCGGAATTTAGCGCATGGATAAGCACAGTTATATTGGAAATAGTAGTCCTGAAGTTATTGAGGATTTATATCGTAAATACCTTTCAGATCCAACAAGTATAGAAGCTAGTTGGAGTCAATTTTTTTCGGGATTCGAATTTGCAAAAGAAAAGTTTGGAGAAGCAGAAGTTTCTCAAATCGTACCTGAACAAGTTGATAAAGAATTTAAAGTCATTAATCTCATTAATGGTTATCGAAATCGCGGACATCTTTTTACAAAAACAAATCCTGTTAGAGAACGCCGTCAATATTTTCCAACGTTAGAAGTTGCTACGTTTGGTTTAACAGAACAAGATCTCGATATTGTTTTTCAAGCTGGTAATGATTTAGGAATTGGTCCTGCAAAACTTCGTGATATTATCGTTCATCTTGAGCAAACCTATTGCGGTGCTGTTGGTGCAGAATACAAATACATTCGTAGCCCTGAAATTATTCATTGGTTGGAAAGTAGAATGGAGAAATCGAAAAACGCTGTTCAATTTACAATCGATGAGAAAAAAAGAATGTTGCTAAAATTAAATGAAGCAGTAGCATTTGAAAATTTCTTACACACAAAATTTACAGGACAAAAAAGATTTTCATTAGAAGGTGCAGAAACTTTAATTCCTGCTTTGGATGCTGTCATCACAGAAGGTGCAGAATTGGGAATCAAAGAATTTGTAATTGGAATGGCACATCGTGGTAGATTAAATGTACTTGCAAATATTTTAGGAAAGAGTTACGAAGATATTTTTGGAGAGTTTGAAGGAAAGGAATTTGATGATAATTCATTTGATGGTGATGTGAAATATCATTTAGGATATTCGAGTGATGTGCAAACAGCTCTTGGCAAAAAAGTGCATCTTGGTTTAACACCAAATCCTTCTCATCTAGAAGCAGTAGATCCATTAGTGCAAGGAATTGTTCGTGCAAAAATTGATAATACTCCTGGTGGTGAAGTGAGTCAGATTGCTCCGATTTTAATTCACGGTGATGCCGCAGTTGCAGCGCAAGGAATAGTTTACGAAGTAATTCAAATGTCGTTGTTGAAAGGTTATAGAGCAGGTGGAACGATTCATCTTGTAGTAAATAATCAAGTTGGATTTACAACAAATTATATTGATGCACGATCAAGTACGTATTGTACCGATGTTGGAAAGGTAACACTCTCTCCAGTCTTTCATGTGAATGGTGATGATGTGGAAGCATTAGTTTATACGATTCGTCTAGCGATGGAATACCGTCAAACATTTCATCGTGATGTGTTCATCGATATTCTTTGCTATCGCAGATACGGACATAACGAAGGTGACGAGCCACGCTTTACACAACCTATTTTATACAAAGCAATAGCAGGTCATCTTAATCCACGTGAAATTTATAATCAGAAATTATTATCTCAAGGTGATGTAGAAGCAAATCTTGCAAAAGAGATGGAAAAATCTTTCAAAGATTTATTGCAAAAAAGTTTAGATGTATCGAAGAAGCAAGAGAAAACAAAAAATACTCCTTTCATGGATGGAACGTGGAGTGGATTGCGTTTATCAACGGAAGCTGATTTTGAAAAGTCTCCAGTAACTGCAGTTGATAAGAAAACAATTCTTGATTTAGGGATGAAGATGAGTACGCTTCCTGCAAACAAAGTTTTCTTTAGTAAGATCGTTCGCTTGATGGACGAACGTAAAAAAATGCTTGAAGGCGATGGTCGTTTAGATTGGGCAATGGGTGAATTACTGGCGTATGCTACGTTGTTGAAAGAAGGATTTCCTGTTCGTGTAAGCGGACAAGATGTAGAGCGTGGAACATTTTCACATCGTCATGCAGTATTGCGTGTGGAGGACTCAGAAGAGCAATATATTCCATTGAGTAATTTAGATGCGAAGCAAGCTCCATTTTATATTTATAATTCATTGTTGAGTGAATATGGTGTACTAGGATTTGATTATGGATATTGTTTTGCTGCTCCAAATACACTCGTAATTTGGGAAGCACAGTTTGGTGATTTTGGAAATGGTGCACAAATAATTATTGATCAGTACATCAGTAGTGCTGAGGATAAATGGCGTCGCATGAATGGCATTGTGATGTTGTTACCGCATGGTTATGAAGGACAAGGTGCAGAACACAGTAGTGGTAGGATGGAACGCTTTCTCGCATTGTGTGCAGAGTATAATTTGCAAATTACAAATTGCTCAACACCAGCAAATTTCTTTCATCTCTTGCGCCGACAATTACACCGACCATTTCGCAAACCATTAGTTGTTTTCACACCGAAAAGTTTATTACGTCATCCAAAATGTGTTTCTTCTTTTGAAGAATTTGCTACTGGTGGATTTTTGGAAGTGATAGATGATGCGTTTGCAAAAGCAAAAGAAGTAACACGAATAATTTTCTGTACAGGAAAAATTTATTACGAATTATTAGAACGTAAAGAATTGGATAAGTCGAATGATATTGCAATTGTGAGAATAGAACAATTGTATCCTTTTCCTTTTATTCAAGTGCGAAATATTCTTTCCAAATATAAAAATGCGGATGAATATATTTGGGTTCAAGAAGAGCCTGAAAATATGGGTGCATGGTCGTATTTATTGAGAGTAGCAAAGGAGTTTAACTTCAATGTTATTTCTCGTCCGGAGAGTGCAAGTACAGCTACGGGTTCGCACAAACAACATGATAAAGAACAATTAGCAATCATTGATAAGGCATTTGCAAAAACGCTAGTAGAAAACTAAACAGATTTTAATGGTATTGATTTACCTCAAGTAAAATATTTAAAGCTATGGCAATTGAAATAAAAGTACCTTCTCCGGGAGAATCAATAAGTGAAGTTCAGATTGCGCGTTGGATAAAAAAAGACGGTGAATATGTTGAGAAAGACGAAGAGATTGCAGAGATTGATTCTGATAAAGCAACGTTAACATTATCTGCGGAAGCTGATGGAGTTTTAAAAATTCTTGTGAAAGAAGGGGAGACAATTGCTGTAGGAACTGTTGTAGCTTCTATTGATACAAGTGCAGCGGCTCCAGCGAAAAAAGTTGATGCTCCTGCTCCTGCAGTTGCTAAAGCAGATGCGGCACCTACTGCGAAAGCTGCTACTACAAATGAACCTGTTGCTACGTATGCGAAAGATGTTCCATCAATTGCTGCAAAGAAATTAATGGACGAGAATGGCATTGCAACAACGCAAGTGAAAGCAACTGGTAAAGATGGTCGCATCACAAAAGGTGACGTGTTAGAATCTATTACAAATAAAGTAACAGTACCTGCGGCAGTTGTTGAAACTAAAGTTTACGGATCACGTGATCAGCATCGTGAGAAGATGAGCATGCTCCGTAA
>JBBRAW010000118.1:0-9649 GCA_038206385.1 Bacteroidia bacterium
CCTCAGAAACGCTGTAATAGATCCAGTGAAGCGGGCAAAATTATCATCCATCTATTGCATCTTTGCATTTGTAATGATGTACGTTTTTATCATGGTATTACCAAAAATGACTGACTCCCTTCATCCCGGTAAAGGAGGAAATCCAGGCTTTAATAAGTACGATCTTGATTCAAACATGCGAATGGTATTTTATCCAGCAGTAATTGCTTGGTGCTTATTATCCGTTTGGTTGATGAGTTTAAGAGTACGATTACGATTAATTGAAAAACAAATAGCAAACCTATCATGAAAACTTTCAAAGCTGTAATACTTTTACTGATATTACTTGTTATAACATTACCTATTAAAGCACAAGATCCATTGATGGCAGATACAATGCGTTCTGATGGGAAAATTTATGTGGTTGTTGCTGTAGCTTCAATCGTTGTAATTGTAATTAGTATTTTCATGATCAATCTTGATAGGAAAGTATCAAGGATAGAAAAGAAAATTAATTCAAAGTAATTTTTGATAAAATTAAAATAGTGAAAAGATGAAGAAGATGCATATCATAGCAATTGTTGTAATTGCTGTAGCCTTAGCTGTAATTGTTAGTACTATAAGTAATTCAAGTACCTACGCACCATTTAAAGATGCAATGAATCATCAAGGTAGTACTTTTCATATTGTTGGCAAAGTAAATAAATCAAAGGATTTTATTTACAATCCTGAGGTAAATGCAAATCTATTTGGATTTTATTTAGTCGATAATGAAGGGACTGAAAAAAAAGTTCTCTATGATGGAGCTAAACCACAGGATTTCGAACGTGCCGAACAAATTGTAATAATTGGCAAAATGTATGGTGATGAATTTCATGCTTCACAAGTTTTGATGAAATGTCCTTCCAAATACAATGGTAACCAAGCAGACCAAATGAAAGTTGCAAGTATCTCAACGAAATAATTTTTAGTAATTATTAAATCAATTTAGGATTGACTTAATAAAAATAATTATAGTCTTACCACCGAAATTCGGTAATAAAAACTTATGGATATTCAATATGTTGGCGAGCACCTTAGCTATGGTAAGTTAGGAAACTCATTTATCGTTTTATCATTTACTGCCGCATTACTTTCTGCAATTTCATTTTTAATTAGTGTTATCAGTAAAAAAGAAGATAAAAGTACTTGGCTTAAAATTGCTAGAGCAAGCTTTGCATTACATGCTATTTCAGTTTTCTCAATTATAGGAATCATGTTTTATTTAATTCATGGTCATTATTTCGAATATTATTATGTTTGGCAACATTCGAGTACCATCCTGCCAGTAAAATATATGTGGGCATGTTTCTGGGAAGGTCAGGAAGGATCGTTTTTATTATGGACCTTTTGGCATGTAATCCTAGCTTTTATCATTATTAAAAAGGGAAGTGAATGGGAATCCCCAGTAATGGTAACGGTTATGTTGATTCAAGTATTTCTTGCTTCAATGATATTAGGTCTTAATTTTTACGGAATAAAAATAGGATCAAATCCATTTATACTTTTACGTAATCATCCTGATTTTGCAAATCTCCCATTCATACATCTTCCAGAATATTTAAGTAAAATAAAAGATGGAAGAGGTTTAAATCCTTTACTTCAAAATTATTGGATGGTAATTCATCCACCCACATTGTTTTTAGGATTCGCATCAACAGCTATTCCATTTGCTTTTGCAATGGCGGGTTTGATGGTAGGGAAAGTTAGAGAATGGGTAAGACCAGCATTACCATGGGCATTTTTTAGCGTAATGATATTAGGAACTGGAGTATTGATGGGTGGAGCGTGGGCTTATGAAGCATTAAGCTTTGGTGGCTTTTGGGCATGGGATCCTGTAGAGAATGCAAGTTTAGTACCTTGGTTAACATTAGTTGGTGCAGCACATGTAATGCTGATTAATAAAAAGAATGGTTCTTCATTACTAAGTAGTTTCATATTATCAACGCTTACATTTTTATTAGTCCTCTACTCTACTTTCCTTACTAGAAGTGGAATACTCGGAAACACTTCGGTTCATGCATTTACTGATTTAGGAATGAGTGGACAATTACTTTTATATATGGTGTTTTTTATTTTCATGGCTACCGCATTATTAATTTACAATCGCAAAAAAATTAATCCATTACAAGAAGAAGAAAAAATTCAAAGTAGGGAGTTTTGGATGTTTATGGGAATGCTTGTATTGGTGATCTCAGCTGTACAAATTACAATTACAACATCGATACCTGTAATAAATAAAATATTTGGAAGTAAAATGGCACCTCCTGCTAATGCGATCGACTTTTATAACTCATGGCAAATACCACTTGCAGTTATTATAAGTTTATTAATTGCAATAGGACAATTTTTTAAATGGAGAGATAGTAATATGAAAGATGTTGCAAAAAAACTTTCCATATCATTAGTTCTAGCAATCGTTTTAACCGCAATAATAGAATATTCTTTTCGCTTTGAAAGATATCAATACATCATGTTACTATTCTCCAGCATTTGGGCATTTGTAGCAAATTTGGATTATCTTATTAGAATTATAAAAGGAAAGTTACCATTTTCAGGAGCTAGTATTTCACACATAGGAATAGCGCTCATTCTATTAGGATCATTAATTTCAAATACTGAAAAAACTATTATAAGTCGTAATATGTTGAACGTTGATTTAGGAAAAGATTTTTCAAACAAAGAAAACATATTATTATACCGTAACGATACTTTAGCAATGGGTGAATATTATGTCACTTACAAAGGCAAAGAAAAAGTTGGTGTAAATATTTATTATGAAATAGAATATTTTAAGGCAAATCATGAAACTGGTAAACTTGAAAAGTCTTTTTCATTAAAGCCACTTGTTCAAATAAATGATCGAATGGGAAATGTTAGTGAGCCAGCAACGAAAAGATTTTTAACCCGCGATATTTATACTCACATTACTTATGCTGAATTAGATGACAAAAGTGCACCCATTGATGATGGTGAATATAAAAAACCTACTACTAAAACATTTGGAGTAGGAGATACAATTATCACGAGTAATAGTCTTGTTACTTTTATGTCGTTAAATAAATCTCAAGATAAAAAATCTTTATTCCTGGATTCAACTGACATTGCTGTTGGAGCTCAGCTAAGTGTTGTAGATGTAAATCGAAAAGTTCATTTAGCTCAACCAATTTTTATTATTAAAGGATCAAATATCTATACGAAGGAATCAGAAATTCCAGAACTAGGATTAAAGTTTGGATTCAGCAAAATTTTACCTGACAGTAATAAGATTGAATTGACAATTTACGAGAAGAAATCTAATAGTCGTGAATTTGTTATAATGAAAGCGATAATTTTTCCTGATATAAATATTTTATGGATTGGAGCTATACTTATGATAATTGGAACGTGGCTAGCTATTTTAAAGCGAATAAAAGATTTAAAAAAATCTAAATAAAATATCACGATCATGAAAAAACCCTGTATCGGAATTATTGGATCAGGAAACATGGCTTTTTGCCTAGGAAAAGGATTGTCGTTTTTAGGATATACTATTACTGAAATTCATAGTAGAAATATTAAGGAGGGAAAAAAATTATCCAAAATTATCTCATCGAAATTTATTTCAAATATGGATGAGTTGGAAGGAACGGCAGACATCTATTTTTTTTGCTTACCAGATGATTCGATACAAGCAATGGTAAAGCAATTTCCATACAAAAGCAAGTTATGCGTGCATACATCTGGAAGCATGTCGATTTCAATTTTGAAAAAAGAATTCACCAACTGTGCTGTATTTTATCCTGTTCAAAGTTTTAATAAAAATTTGAATTACGATTGGTCTACAATTCCAATTTGTATTGAAGGTTCCACAGATAATAATAAAAATAAAATATCCAAACTAGCAAAAACTTTAAGTAAAATCGTTATAAATCTCAATAGTGAGAAAAGAAAAGATTTGCATTTAGCTGCTGTATTTGCTAATAACTTTTCAAATGCATGTTTTCAAATGGCAGCTGAAATTTTGAATAAATCAGAAATTCCTTTTTCTATATTACGTCCTTTGATTTTAAGTAACGCAACAAAAGTACAATTAAGTGATCCGAAGTTGGTTCAAACTGGTCCCGCTATTCGTCATGATAATAAGGTTTTAAAAATGCATGAGCAGCAATTAAAGTACGACAAGGATCTTACAAAAATTTATAAGCTCATTAGTAAATTTATTCAACGTAAGAAATAAGGTAAACTACTTACTCCCTCCGTAAGGAAAAATTTTATTAAAATAATTTACCTTTGATTGAGTTGCACCTTGAGGAAAAACCCCATAATTCGCAACTCTAATATCTTCAATCGAATAAAATGAAGTTGGATTAATTTCTTCAATTAAGGATTGAACAAATTTTATATCTTTCCGTTTAACCACAGTAAGAATAATTTTAACTGGACTTTTACTTCCATGGCCATCGATTGTTGTTACTCCAAAATTTTTATCAACTAAAGCAGCAATTAATTTATCTGGATCCTTTTGAATAATGATACGAATTACTTGCATTCCTAATGCTAATCGTTCTTCAATTTTAATACCCACAAATATTCCCATTGAATATCCACCAGCATACGCAAAAAAACAAGCAGGATTTTGGAGATTTTTCATGATTTGACTGATCGCTATCAACCAAATCAATACTTCAAAGAATCCTAAAAATGGAACAATATATTTCACTGATTTTGATAAAAGAATATTTCGCAAGGTTGCTAACGTCACATCACTCATTCGTGCAAGGAAAATAAGCAGAGGTAGAACAAACCAATTAAATAAATCAGAACTTAAGAAATCTTTACTTATCATTTTCAATTAATAATTCATGAACTAAACGCGGAACTGCATTTCCAGCAGTGTCTCTAATAATTCGAAGATTTGTAATTTCATCGAAAGGCAAAGATACAGGATCTATTAAATATTTTTTTGCACTATTTTTTGCGTACATGATTAATCCAGCAGCAGGATAAACTGATAATGATGTTCCTATCACAATAATTATATCTGCACGTTGCACAATAGGAATTGCATTTTCAATTTCCGGAACTTGTTCACCAAACCATACGATACATGGTCTTAACTGACTTCCCAGCTCACAAAAATCACCCATCTTTAATTCCCATCCATCAACAGGATATATAAGTTTAGGATCCTTTGTACTACGTGATTTTAGTATTTCACCATGCAAGTGCAAAACATTTTTTGACCCAGCTCTTTCATGCAGATCGTCGATATTTTGTGTAATAATGTTTACAATAAATTTCTCTTCCAGCTCTACAATTGAAGTATGTGCTTTATTAGGCTTAACTTCTAGAATTTGTTTTCGTCGCTGATTATAAAACTCTAACACCAGCTCTTGATTCCTATTCCAAGCTTCTGGAGTAGCAACATCTTCAATTTTATAATTCTCCCAAAGGCCACCTGCATCACGAAATGTTGTGATGCCGCTTTCAGCACTTATTCCTGCGCCAGTTAAAATTACAATCCGTTTCATTAACTTTTAAATTGAAAAACAAATTTAAAATTTAATTCAGAATTTATAAACACGTTTTATAAATTTTATGAACTCATAAAGGTTCAAATCATGCTATTCCAAAATATCAACTTATAAAATCACAGAATTATCAGGAAAACTATATCCACGTAATAACTCCTCTACACTCATTCTTTTTTTTCCTGAAACTTGAATTTCTTTAATGGATATAAATCCATCAGAAGCACTTATTTTAATAAATGTTTTCCCATCAGTAATTAATTCATGCGTTAAAACAGTGCCAGCCGATTCTTTTAAACTCCTAAAAATCTTTATTGATTGAATGGTGCCATCAGATAATTTAATTTCAAAAAAAGCACCGGGGTAAGGACTTAATCCTCTTATTTGGTTGTGTAAGTATGAAATATTTTTGCTGAAATCCAGTTTGCAATCTTCTTTAAATATTTTAGGAGCCAATTTTAATTCACCTTTTTGTTTAATTAAAATATCTTGTTCAAAAGCATGTACATTATTTGATTCAATCGCTTTTACTGTTTTCAATACCAAGCTAGCACCAATGTCCTTCATTCGATCATGCAATTCACCAGCAGTTTCATCGTCATTAATAAAAATTTCTTCTTGAAAAATAATATTTCCTGTATCTATTTCATGCTTCAAGAAAAAAGTTGTAACTCCTGTTATTCTCTCTCCATTCATCAATGCACGATTAATGGGAGCAGCTCCACGGTAATTAGGAAGTAACGATCCATGTAAATTTAAAGTGCCTAATTTAGGCATCGACCATAAAGCAATTGGCATCATTCTAAATGCAACTACAATTTGCAAATCGGCGTTTAGCAACTTTATTTCTGATAAAAAATTTGGATCAGATAATTTTAGAGGTTGAAAGACTTTAATTCCATGTTTTACCGCATACTGCTTTACTTCTGACTCATGTAATTTTTGTCCTCGACCGGAAGGCTTATCGGCAACAGTAATTACTCCGACAATTTCGTACCCATTTTCGAATAAGATATCTAAAGAAGGAACAGCGAATTCAGGTGTACCAAGAAATATTATTTTCATTTTTTTATTTCATTTATTTCATCCAATGATACCAAATCTCCAACCATACATGTTCCCATTCCGTTTTTAATTTTATGATATTTAATAGCAAGGTGATTGCCATTAATTTGAAATTTCTTCTCTAAATTAATAGGATTAAGAAATGTACTATCACTTTTCATTAATAAAAAAGAACATCCATCCAATTCATGTTTATCAACTACTGTTACCATAGTAAAAACTAATGGATCGTATAGAGAAACCACATTTACTGAACTTGATTTCTTTTGAGAAATATTACAACTTAAAAATAAAGCTAACGCAAATACTAAGAGTTTGTTTTTCATGATAATGCAATTCCAGAATGATCTTTCAAATTTAAAGCTTTCCATTTCCCTGACTTGAGATACCAATAACACAAAGCTCCCATCATTGACCAATAAATAATTTCACATACCCAAACAATTTCAACTTGAGTATGAAAAAATTGAGTAGTAAAATAAACATATAAAAGATATACTGCAATATTTACAAGTTCAATTATCATTGCAGCTTTTGTATTTCCAGTTCCAGAAACAGCACTTAAAAGAATCATACTAATCGAAAATATTATTGTACCTATACTTATTACATAGAAGCTCCCCATTGCATCATGAATTAGCGATGCATCTGAAGTACTTAAGTTAAACAAAAATCCAGGAAATAAAACACAAAATGATGTAGAAACTAATACAGTTAAAAAACTGAGGTTGGTTATTTTTTTTGTTAATTGTAGAACTTCAAATTTTCGACCTTGTCCAATAACATTACTTACCATACTGTTTGCAGCTTGCGAATAGCCCCAAACGGGTGTCATTAATACCATATATACGCTACGAACCAAATTTGAAACAGCCAGTTCACGAGAACCTATTTTTTCTATAAGCACAAAAAATAAAAACCAAGCACCCATTGAAACAATATGCTGCAAAACAATTGGTGCTGATAGTTTAATAATATCAAACATTTCGGCAAAGGAGATATTTTTAAATCTGAACAGATTAAATTGTTTTAATTTCTTACTGAAGATAGTATATAAAATAGCGTAAACTGCAGCAACAGCTTCAGAAATCGCTGAAGCTGTACCTACACCAAAAATTCCCATTGGAGAAAATCCTAAATGTCCAAATGTTAAAATATAATTTAGCAAAACATTTAACGCCATCATTAAAATTGTTGAATACGTTATAATTCTTGTAAATGCTATTCCTGTATAAAATGATCGAAGTGAAATTAAGATCATCATAAAAACAATTCCCCAACTCCTCGCCTTTAAGTAAACTATACAAGATTCAGCAATAGCTTGATCATTTACGATATGATGCATTAAAGTTGGCACAAGGCCATAGAAAAGAAGTTGGATACAAATTGCTGTAGCTAAAAGAATAATAAAGCTATTGTCATAGATTACTCCAATATCGATCGGTTTATTTTCTCCAGCTTTACGTGCTATTAATATCTGTGATCCAATACCAATCGCTACACCAATCATTACCATTACAAAATAGAATACACCTCCTAATGCAGAAGCAGCGAGTTCTTTCTCCCCTACTCTTGCTACAAAAGCAGTATCAGTAAAATTAATTACGGTATTAGCCATACTACTTAGCATGATGGGCCAAGCAATACGCCAAATTTCTTTATAAGATGTTTGAACCTTTAGCATTTATTCGGCAAAGGTCATAAAAAGCAACGAAGACTAAAGTATAAATGAAATCATATTTCAATAAATAGCAAAGAAAATTTTTCCATTATTTGCTTGGATGATAAACCATTTTATAATGTGCAATATTAGCTTCGTAAAACAATTCACCTTCCTGAACAAATCCAGCACGTTTATACAAGTTAATAGCGGTAACTTGTGCATGCAAATAAGTATATTTATTTAAAGGGATTACATCACTTAATACTTGATTAACCAAAAATGAACCCGCTCCGCTATTTCTAAATGTTGGTAAAATAGCGAATCGTTCGAGCTTGATTCCCTTTTCAGTAAAGCGCCAGCGGGCAGTGCCCGCTGGCTGTTCTGCTACCAACAACAGATAATGTGTGCTTTCATCTTCATGGCTATCATATTCTTCTTCTCTGGAAACCTTTTGTTCATTCACAAAAACACGTTGGCGAATATCAAAAGCAATAGTTGCCTTTTCTTTATCAGAAGTTCGAAATCGAATTACATTATACATGAAGATTTATTTTCCTACAAGTATAGAATATTATTTTCAAAAAAACTATTAATTAATAACCACTAATCGATCTTGCCATTGCTGACCATCATTATCAATAATTTTAGCAATATAAGCTCCTTCATGTAGTAAATTTAGGGAATGAATATAAAATTCTTTTTCTTCAGCAGGATTTCCTGATTGCTGATAAATAATTCTACCAGCATTATCAATTAACTGAACAGAATAATCACCTTGAACTTGTTCTGGAATTTTAATAGTAAACGATTTATTTACTGCAGGATTAGGATACATACTCAGCACGGAAGTTTTACCTAAATAAACTGTTTTAATATCTGAATAGATAAATGAACCATCATAATCTATTTGTTTTAATCTATAATAATTATTACCAAAGATTGGATTTTCATCAATTAATGAATATGATTTTAAAGAAGTTGAATTTCCAGAGGCAGAAATTTTTCCAATCAATTTGAAATCATTACCATCAATACTCCTTTCAACATTAAAATAATCAGCATTTTTTTCGCTCGCCGTTTGCCAATCTAAATTCACTTTTTGGCTTGACTTCTTTGCATTAAAAGCAACTAATGTTACAGGCAAAGGATTGGTTCCATTTATAGTATTTCCTAATGTGAAATGAGTATTAAACGATGAAAACACATTTGATGTAATGCTACCGGAAACATTGGCTGTACCTGTGCCACCATTATCAATCCATGAACCTGTACCTGAATATCGTGCAACTCTAAGATTTGTATTGTCAGTAACTACATCATCTGGGCCATAAGATAACGTTATTCGTGAAGATGCTAAATTAGCAATTGCAGTACGGTTTATAGTATAATA
>JBBRAW010000119.1:0-9572 GCA_038206385.1 Bacteroidia bacterium
ATCACTGATTGTGATTCTTATACTTGGTCTGCAAATGGAACAACTTACACAGCTTCTGGAACATATACTGTTACTGGACTCAATGCTGCTGGTTGTACCGATGTTCAAACGTTAGTGTTAACAATTAATAATTCTACTTCAAGTTCAGTATCAATCACAGCTTGTGATTCGTACACTTGGTCTGCAAACAATAATACCTACACAGCTTCTGGAACATATACTGTTACTGGATTAAATGCTGCGGGTTGTACCGATGTTCAAACGTTGGTGTTGACAATTAATAATAGCATTACATATTATGCAGATAATGACGGTGATGGTTATGGAAATCCATTAACAACGATTTTATCTTGTAATTCAATAGCGCCAAGTGGCTACTCTGCTAATGGCTTAGATTGCAACGATGCATCAGCTGCTGCTTTCCCTGGTAACACAGAAGTTTGTGGTGATGGTATCGATAACAATTGTGATGGTTTTATTGACGAAGGTTGTATCTGTGTTAATGCGCCAATCGCAATTGCAGGAAATGATCAAACAGTTTGTGCTGGGTCAAATGTTAGTTTGACAGGTGCAATAGCTGGAAGCGCTACAAATGCAACTTGGTCATCAAATGGCACCGGAACATTTACGCCTTCTGCCGCAGTACTTAATGCTACTTACCATCCATCTTTATCTGATTTGTCAAACGGTTCTGTTTCGTTAACATTAACTACAAACGCGGTATTGCCTTGCACACCAGGTATCGATCAAATGATAATATCGTTTTCTTCGATCCCAGTTAATGCGGGAACAATAACAGGATTATCGCAATTATGTAATCCTACAGCTGCTGGATATACTACAACTTATAGTATCGCTCCAGTTCTTAACGCATCAACTTATACTTGGTCAGTTCCTTCTGGTGTTAATATTTTATCCGGACAAGGAACAACATCGATTACGGTAAACTTTAACACTGCAGCAGTGCATAATGGTATTGGTGGACTAATATCTGTTCAAGCAAATAATAGTAATGGTTGTGGAAGCAGTACTCCTAGTAGCTTACCAATATCTGTTCAAATATCTGCTCCTGTTCAACCTGGTTCTATCTCTGGAATTGACAAAGCTTGTCAAGGAAATCTTGCAACTTATTCAATTGCAATTGTTGCTCGCACAAGCTACTATACTTGGTCAGTTCCAACCGGAGTTACAATATTAAATGGCTCTAATTCTAATGTTCTAAACGTACAATTTACTGCTGCATTTACAGGTGGAATTATTAGTGTGTCCGCTTCAAATGGTTGTGGTACTAGCTTAGCAAGAACACGTCTTGTAACAACTAATATCTTAACCGCTCCAATTGCAATCAACGGATTAACTTCAGGTGTATGCAATGCTTCGGGAGTAACATATTCCATCTCTGCTCCAGTAACTGGTGCATCTAGCTACACTTGGACAGTACCTACAGGTGTAACAATTCAAGGATCAAATTCGGGAACTTCTATCGTTGTTGACTTTAACGGAACATTCGTTGGTGGAAATATAACTGTTGCTGCTGTTAATAATTGTGGTGCTGGATCTACTCGTTCACTTACTGTGATAAGTGCACCAGCCTTCCCTACAACTATCGCTGGTCCATTATCATTCTGTACGAATGTAAATACAACATTTAGTATCCCAACGATAACTGGAGCTAATAATTATACATGGACTGTTACACGTGGATTAATAATAGTTTCAGGACAAGGAACTAAATCAATTGTTGTAAAAACAACTGTTCCAGTATCAGGACAAACAATGACTGTAAAAGCTTCTAATGCTTGCGGAACGACAAATGTTCGAGTACTTGACAATATTGCTTCTACAAATTGTCCTCGAATTGGTGATCAAACAACTACCCTTAACTTAATAGCATATCCAAATCCAGTTTCTGATATATTAACTGTTGGATTTAATAGTTCAACTGATCAAAATGTAACAACTAAATTATATACTGTAAAATTAATTGATGCAACTGGTCGTGTTATAAATACAGAAACGAATATTGCAAATGCTGGAAACAATCAAGTAGAAATGAGTGTGAAAGGATTAGCAAGTGGATTGTATCTAATACAATTCCAAATCGGAGATCATAAAGAACAAATTCGAATTGTTGTCAACTAATTCCACTATTCAATAAAACAATTAACAAAAAAAAATAACCTTCGATAAATTATCGAGGGTTATTTTTTTATAAACGATTATTCACCAAACTAAATTCTTGTCGCCATCAATAAATTCAAATCACGAAAAGGCATTCTACATAAATCAGCAACATATTTATTAGTTACCGTTCCTCTGTATAAATACGCCGCAGTTCGCACATGTCCATCTTGCCAAAGTAACGCATCCATTCCTCCTTCATCACCCATGTTTATAAGAATGGGTGTAAAAATATTACTCAATGCATAGGATGCAGTTCTCGCTACACGGCTTGCAATATTTGGAACACAATAATGTATCACACCATATTTTCGAAATACGGGATTTGAATGATTAGTAACTTCTGAAGTCTCAATACATCCACCTTGATCTATGCTTACATCAATAATCACAGATCCAGATCCCATCTCACTGACCATTTCCTCTGTTACTACAATTGGTGATCTTCCTTCTTTACCAAGTATAGCACCTATAACAACATCAGCGGTTTTTAAAGCATTTAACAAAACTGAAGGATTAAATGTAGATGTATAAACTCGACTACCCAAATTTTTCTGTAGTCGGCGTAACTTGTAAATTGAATTATCGAAAACCTTAACAGAAGCACCTAATCCAATTGCAGCACGAGCAGCGTATTCACCAACAGTACCTGCACCTAAAATCACAACTTCAGTGGGAGGAATACCAGGAACACCTCCTAATAATTCTCCTTTGCCTCCAGCAGTATTACTTAAAAGTTCAGAAGCGATAAGTATCGATGCGCTTCCAACAATTTCACTCATTGCTTGAATTACAGGATAAATAGCCGTTTCATCACGAAGAAATTCAAATGCTAAAGCAGTAATTTTTTTCGATCCAAGTTTTTGAATATACCCTTCTGGTTGCATGGCAATTTGAAGGATTGACATCAGCGATTGTTTGTCTTTAAAATATTCCAACTCTTCCATGGAAGGTGGTGCAACTTTTAAAATTAAATCAGCCTTATAAACTTGCTCCGCATGATAAACAATTTGTGCACCTGCTTCACTATAATCTGAATCAGTAAAGTTTGCGCAATTACCTGCACCCGTTTCAATATGTATTTTATGACCATTATTCACTAATAATGCGACTGATTCAGGAACTAAAGGAATACGATTTTCCTGAAAGGAGATTTCCTTTGGTATACCAATAAAAAGTTCTTGTTTAAGTTTACTTACCTCTAAAACACTTTCCTGCGGCATCATGACACCCTGCTGTGCTAGAGCGCTCATTCCTGTGATTTGTTTACTCATAGTGGCACGTAATATAACGTGTAGTTGATTCGACGGTGATAAAAATATCTGCTTTTGCGATATTTAACAAGTTTTCAATTCGTTCAGGCCATTCAATAAAGCAATAATTGCCCGAGTAAATATAGTCTTCATATCCTATATCAAATGCCTCTTCCACACTTTTCATCCGATAAAAATCAAAATGATAGAGCACTTGTCCATTTTTACCTTGATATTCGTTCACAATAGAAAATGTCGGACTATTTACTTCATCACTAACGCCCAAACATTTGCAAAGTACTTTAATCATCGTTGTCTTCCCAGCCGCCATCTCCCCATGAAAGCAAAAAATCTTTGTTTTATTTACTTTTGATAATAAATCAACAGCAACTTTTTCAAGCTCACTTACATCCTTCACTTTCCACTTTAAAATCATACCTTGCTTTGAAGTGTCATTACCGGAATTATCATTTCTTCAGTTGAAATACCTCCATGCTGAAAAGTATCTTTATAGAAATTTACATAATAATTAAAGTTATTAGGATACGCAAAGAACTTATCGCCCTTAACAAAAACATAAGCAGAACTAACATTGTTTCTTGGAAGAAATGCATCAGCAGGATTTTTTATTTCTAACACATCTCTCTTTTCATAATTCAAATTTTTTCCTTGCTTATAACGCAAATTTGTATTCGTATTTCTATCACCAATTAACTTAGAGGCTTCTTTCACACGAATAGTTCCATGATCCGTTGTGATGACAACTTTACAAGGACGTTCTGCAATTCTTTTTAAAGCATCTAATAACGGTGAATGTTCCAACCATGATTTCGTGATGGATCGATATGCCTTTTCATCTTCGGCTAACTCACGAATTACTTGCATATCCGTTCGAGCATGTGAAAGCATATCCACAAAATTATAGACAATAACATTTAGTTTATTCTGATAAAGATTTGGAATCTGTTCTACTAAATTTTTTCCACCATCAATATTTGTAACTTTTGTATACGAGAATTTATACGTTTTGCGAAGTCGTTGAAGTTGATCTGCTAGAAACTCTTCTTCATGTAAATTCTTTCCTCCTTCATCATCATCATTCGACCATAAATTCGGAAATCTCTTCTCAATTTCTGATGGCATCATTCCAGCAAAAATTGAATTTCTTGCGTACTGTGTCGCTGTTGGAAGAATACTACAATATAAATCTTCATCAACAGTTTTAAAGAGCTCCAATAAAATTGGTTGAATAACTTTCCATTGATCATAACGTAAATTATCTATTAACATTAAAAATACAGGTTCTTCCGATTGATCAACTAAAGGAAAAACTTTTTTACGCATTAAATGATGTGATAACAACGGCGCTGTATCTGGATTCTTCAACCAATTCAAATAATTGTTCTCAACAAATTTACTGAACTGCTGATTCGCCTCACTCTTCTGCATTGTAAGAATATCATACATGCCAAGGTCTTGCGATTTCTCTAATTCAATTTCCCAATAAACAAGTTTTTTATATACATCAACCCATTCTGGCCAACTTAATTTGTCGCCAAGCGTCATCCCTATCTGTCTAAATTCTTGCTGATAGTTTTGATTCGTCTTTTCACTTATCAATCGTTTGTTATCAAGATTTTTTTTAATGGATAGTAATATTTGATTCGGATTAACAGGCTTGATGAGATAATCAGCAATCTTAGATCCTATCGCTTGCTCCATAATTTCTTCTGCTTCACTCTTTGTGATCATTACCACTGGAATTTCAGCACGAATATTTTTTATTTGCATCAATGTTTCCAACCCGCTTAATCCTGGCATGTTTTCATCAAGAAAAATAATATCGTATTCTTTCTTCTGAACTAAATCAAGTGCATCGCGACCATTTGTAGCTGTTGTTACATCGTAACCTTTCTCTGTCAAAAATAAAATGTGTGGCTTCAACAAATCAATTTCATCATCTGCCCATAATATTGTTATTTTGTCCATATATATTTTTTCGTTTTTAAAAGGATAATTATGTTTCTCAACCATGATCTTGTTGTCAAACTCAAAATCTTTGGCAAAGGTAAATTGTTAAGCTTATCTTTAATTGAATATCAGTTGACGATATTTGCAATAAATTCGCTTCAATGTTAATTGAATTGATTCTCAAATAAAATAAATAATTAATACACTATCATTTTTGAAACAGAATAAGAAGAAAATATTTAACGATCCGGTATATGGTTTTATTACTATACCACATCCATTGATTTTTGATTTGATCGAACACCCATGGTTTCAACGTCTTAGAAGAATTCGTCAGCTTGGATTAACGCACATGGTTTACCCTGGCGCACTACATACTCGTTTTCATCATGCGCTCGGAGCACTACATTTGATGGGTCAAGCAATTGAAACATTGCGTTCGAAAGGTCATGAAATTACGGAGGACGAAGCCCTTGGAACTCAAATCGCTATTCTTTTACATGATATTGGTCACAGTCCTTTTTCGCATGCACTTGAACACAGCATCGTAACTGGGATTACGCACGAACAACTTTCCATCCTCTATATGGAACGACTAAACATAGAATTTAATAACCAATTGAGTACCGCTATTAGCATCTTTAAAAATGAGTACCCAAAACATTTCCTTCACCAATTGGTTTCTTCTCAACTCGATATGGATCGACTGGATTATCTAAACAGGGATAGTTTCTATACTGGTGTTTTGGAAGGCAAGATTGGTGCGCAACGTATAATTAAAATGTTGGATATATTTGAAGATCGACTTGTAATTGAGGAAAAAGGTGTGTATTCTATAGAGAAATTTATCATCGCTCGACGATTAATGTATTGGCAAGTTTACCTGCATAAAACAGTACTTTCATCTGAACAATTATTAGTAAATATTCTCCTGCGTGCAAAAGAACTTACATTGAAAGGTGATGATCTTTTTGCATCTCCTATTTTGCATTTATTTCTTGTGAATGATTTCAAATATGATGATTTTATAACGGAGAAATCTCTTTTGGCTGATTTCGCTATGCTCGATGATTATGATATTTATGCTTCAATAAAAGTGTGGGTAAATCATCCTGATAAAGTTTTGGCGCGCTTATGCGATGGTTTAGTAAACCGAAAACTATACAAGATAAAGCTTCAAAAGGATCCATTTACTAAAGCTGATATTCAACACTATTTGAGTAGTGCTGAAGTGAAATTTGGAATTTCTGCTGATGAAGCTCATTATTTCGCCTTTACGGGATCCATCAGCAATAGCGCTTATGATCCACTCGAAGAACAGATTCATATCCAATATCGAAACGGTGAGCTCATTGAACTAACTGCAGCTAGCGATCAACTCGATGTTGTTTTACTCTCATCACCAGTAAAAAAATACTTTATCTGCCTCCTTCCTGAATTAATCGAAATATAAGTAGCCTTTTACTCGGTTTGTCTTTTGTGCAAAGTCATATTTGTTACCTTTGTGAGCTGTCATGGAATTTACCGCAAGCCAGATTTCCGAATTACTGCAAGGCACCGTAGAAGGTGATCCGAACGTAAAAGTTAGCAGATTAGCTAAAATTGAAGAAGGTGTCCTAGGATCCTTAACATTTTTAGCAAATCCTGCCTATACCGCTTTTGTATACGATACGGAAGCAACAATCGTAATTATTAACAACGATTTCATACCTGAAAAACCAGTAAAAGCAACACTCATTCGAGTAGAAAATGCATACCTAAGTTTCGCTAAATTACTTGAGGTTTATAATACGATTCAGCGAGATAAATCAGGCATTGAGAATTACTCCTTTATCGATCCATCTTCATCTTACGGAACTGATGTTTATTTAGGGGCATTCTCTTACATCGGTAAAAACGTAAAATTAGGCAACCGTGTAAAAATTTATCCGCACGTTTTTGTTGGTGATAATTGCGAAATCGGAGACGATTGTACCTTGTTTCCTGGTGTTAGAATTTATTCTGATTGCATAATTGGTATCAGTTGCACCTTCCATTCGGGTGTAATTATTGGCGCTGATGGCTTCGGCTTCGGACCAAATAATGGAAATTATAAAAAGATTGCCCAAATTGGTAATGTTATCATTAAAGATTATGTGGAGGTGGGTGCAAATAGTACAATCGATAGAGCTACACTTGGATCTACAATTATCCACAAAGGTGTAAAACTTGATAACCTCATTCAGATCGGACATAACGTTGAGATCGGAGAAAATACTGTTATCGCAGCACAAACTGGTGTTGCAGGATCTACTAAAATTGGAAATAATTGTATGATCGGTGGTCAAGTAGGAATTGTAGGCCATATCACAATTGCAGATGGAGTTAAAATAGCAGCACAATCAGGAATAGGAAATAGTATAACTAACGCCGATGAAGTAGTACAAGGCTCACCGGCATTTAATATCAGTGATTTTAAACGTACGTATGTGCTCTTTCGCAAACTTCCAGAACTCGAAAAGAAAATTCTAGAATTGCAAAAGACTATCGCCAACTTAAGCGATACACCAACGTCACCATTATAAGGCATGACGCAGAAACAAATTACTCTTCGCAAACCCGTAACCGTTTCAGGCGTTGGTCTGCATACAGGTATTCAGGCAACTTTAACTTTTAAACCAGCTCCAGAAAACCATTGGTTTAAATTTCAACGTATAGATCTACCAGGTAAACCATTCATTGATGCTGATGCAGATAATGTTGTGGACACCTCGCGTGGAACTACATTGGAACAAAATGGAGCTCGTGTTAGTACAACCGAACATGCATTGGCAGCTTTGATAGGTCTAGAAATCGATAATGTTATTATTGAAATTGATGGCCCTGAAGTTCCTATCATGGATGGAAGCTCGAAAGCATTTATTGATGCGTTACTTGAAGCTGGAACAATTGAACAAAATGCTAAACGTGATGTTTACGTAATTGAAGAAAATCTCTCTTACGAAGAACCTGCACGAAATGTTGAAATGCTCTTGGTTCCAAGCCCAGAATATAGAATCACTGTTATGGTGGACTATAGCAGTCCAGTGTTAGGAACTCAGCATGCGCAGATGCATACTATCAAGGAATTTAATAATGATTTTTCAATTTGTAGAACGTTCGTTTTTCTCCATGAATTGGAAATGCTCGTAAAACACGATTTAATAAAAGGAGGAGATTTAAATAATGCAATCGTAATTGTTGACCGACCAATTTCACAAGAAAAATTAGATGAGTTGGCAGCACTTTTTAATAAGCCCAATGTTCAGATTCAAGAGAAAGGAATTTTAAATAATGTTCAGTTACATTTTCAAAATGAACCCGCGCGCCATAAGTTACTTGATATTGTTGGGGACTTTGCATTAGTAGGGCAATATATTCAAGGACATATTTTAGCCGCTCGACCTGGTCATGCTGCAAACGTTGAATTTGCAAAAAAAGTGAAAGCATTGATCAAAAGAGATCGCGTTAAAATCCCCTATTTCGATGTGAATGCTACTCCAGTTTGTGATATCAATAAAATCACACAAATGCTTCCACATAGAGCACCTTTTTTATTGGTGGATAAAATTTTAGAACTTAGCGATACGCATGTAGTAGGATTAAAAAATGTTACTATTAATGAGTGGTTCTTCCAAGGACATTTTCCCGGAAACCCTGTAATGCCAGGCGTATTATTAATTGAAGCAATGGCACAAGCAGGAGGAATTTTAGTGTTAAATACTGTTCCTGATCCAGAAAATTATTGGACCTATTTTATGAAAATATCAGAAGCCCGATTTAAACAAAAAGTTATTCCTGGAGATACTGTTATTTTTAATTTGAAATTAATTACTCCAATACGTCGAGGTATTTGTCACATGCGTGGAGAAGCAATTGTTGGTGATAAAATAGTAATGGAATCAGAAATGTTAGCTCAAATTGTAAAGAAAAGCTGATTAGAAATTGCATATGAATTCTATCCATCCAGATGCGCGATTAGGCGCGAACGTAAGTATCGATTCATTCACTACCATTCACGCTGATGTAGAAATTGGTGAAGGAACTTGGATCGGCTCTAATGTTACCATATTCGACGGAGCACGCATTGGCAAGAATTGCAAAATATTTCCTGGTGCTGTTATTTCTGCCGTTCCTCAAGATTTAAAA
>JBBRAW010000120.1:0-9463 GCA_038206385.1 Bacteroidia bacterium
TGCATGTGGCTTACTTTACAAACCCGATTGGGAAGATATTATTGATAAACAAAATAGTACTCAAAATGGCCCAATGGTAGAAGATGCGCAAATGATGTTTCAATACATTTCATCAACAACAAATGAGAAGGACGCCATTCTTTTTATTAAACCTCGAGCACTATCGTTATACACGCAACGCACTAGCTTTTCAAATCATCCCAATGAGCGTCAAGAAATTCTCGAAATTCAATTGCAACAGAATCATATTCATTATTTATTAACGAGTAAAGAACTACCCAATCCATCTTTAGCGATTTACATTAAAAACAATTTGACCAACCTCCAGATGGAATTGGAAATTGGAAATTTCAACTTATACAAAATCGTTAACGCAAACTAAATTAATTGTATTCTTTATTTAACAAAGCATGTTGAAAACATCTTTCTAGAACTTATAATTTAAGTGCAATTTAACAATTCGAGTTCTTAATTTTGTCTATAAATAATTTAAAAAAATGAAAAGAATAATTTTATTTTCAGTATCGGTAATCATGATGATGAGCTCTTGCGTAAGCACGAAAAAATATAAGGCTCAAGTTGCAAAATATGATAGCTTAAAAACACAGTACGACAAAGTTGATTTAATGCTCAGTGCATGCATTTCTGATAAGGATAAGCAAGGAGCAAAAGTTATTTCTTTGCAAGATGAATTGGCTAATTTGAAAGCTAATAGTAATACGATGATGAAACAGTTGAGTGATATGTCAGTTATTTCATCTACGCAAGCAGAAAGTATTCGTAAATCGTTAGAGAATATAAACTCCAAAGACAGTTATATTAAGAATTTGCAAGTTGAAATGTCACGTAAGGATTCCTTGAATATGGCATTGGTATTAAATCTCAAAGGTGCCCTTGCAAACGTTGATGATAAAGATGTTGATATTAAAGTGGAAGGAAGTGCGGTTTTCATTTCTATATCCGACAAAATGCTTTTCAAAAGTGGTAGTTATGAAATCACATCTGGAGCAAAGGAAGTACTTGGAAAAGTTGCAGCAGTAGTGAAAGCGCAGCCTGATATTCAATTCATGGTAGAAGGTCATACTGATAATAAAGCTATCAGTACAGGTGCTATTAAAGATAACTGGGATTTAAGTGTGCTGCGTTCGACAGCAGTAGTTCGTGTTTTACAAAAAACGTATGGTGTTGATCCCGCTCGTATGATTGCGGCTGGAAGAGGTGAATATGTGTCATTAGTATCCAACGACAGTCCTGAAGGTAGGGCAACAAATAGAAGAACGCGAATAGTGATTCTGCCTCAGTTAGATCAGTTTTTTAAATTAATGGAACCGAAGTAATTGTATATACGATTTACGAGATAAATCAAGTTAATAATTTATAAAATCTAGGCGGCTATCTGATGAAAATTGGGTAGCCGTCTTCTTTTTAAGTAGTTGTCGACGCAAGTTCAGTAAATCTGTACTTATTTACCAATACATCTTAAAAAAAAATAGTTCTGAAGGCAATGACGATGCAACGATTTTTTTAAATCCTCTTGATAAAAAATTACTTCGCTTCTTTGAACTAATTTATATTAAGTATTGGTATAAAACATTTAATTTCGAGGAAAATTATTTCCCGAATGAAAAAGCAAAGTGTAGCTCCCGGTTTAAAGTTCGATACTAAATGGTCCTATGCTCCAGCGCCTGAGAGTGCTGACCATATCCAACTGAAATCGCAATACGAATTATTTATAAATGGAAAATTTGTTGTGCCATCTAGTGGTAAATATTTTGATACGATTAATCCTGCTACGGAGAAAAAAATTGCACATGTTGCAGATGCTAATGCAGCGGATGTAGATAAAGCTGTTAAAGCAGCACGTAATGCTTATGATAAAAGTTGGTCGAAGATGCCGGCTGCTGAGCGAGGTAAATATCTTTTTAGAATTGCTCGTATTCTTCAAGAGAAAGCTCGAGAAATTGCAATCATCGAAAGTATTGATGGTGGAAAGCCAATTCGTGAAAGTCGTGATATTGATATTCCATTGGCTGCTGCACATTTTTTCTATTATGCTGGATGGGCTGATAAGATGGACTATGCTTTCCCAGGAAGAACAGTGAAACCATTGGGTGTTGCTGGTCAAATTATTCCTTGGAACTTTCCGCTATTGATGGCCGCTTGGAAAATTGCTCCTGCATTAGCAGCGGGAAATACTGTTGTTTTAAAACCAGCAGAAACAACTCCTTTGACTGCGTTAAAGCTTGCTGAAATTTTTCAGGAGGCAGATTTACCACCAGGAGTTGTAAATATTATCACTGGTGCTGGAGCAACGGGCGCTGCAATTGTAAATCATCCGGGAATTGATAAAATTGCATTTACTGGCTCTACAGATGTAGGAAAAATTATTCAGAAAGCATTAGCTGGAACAGATAAAAAATACACACTCGAACTTGGTGGAAAAGCTGCAAATATTATTTTCGAAGATGCCGCCATCGATCAAGCTGTTGAAGGAATTGTAAATGGTATATTCTTTAATCAAGGTCATGTTTGTTGTGCAGGATCACGATTATTTGTTCAGGAAAATATTGCTGATCTTGTTTTAAGAAAATTAAAAGACAGAATTGAAACATTAATTGTTGGAGATCCTCTTGATAAAAATACTGACATCGGAGCTATCAACTCGAAAGAGCAATTGAATAAAATAAAATCTTTAGTGAAAGCTGGAATCAACGAAGGTGGCGAATGTTGGCAATCAAGTTGTACTATTCCATCAAAAGGTTTTTGGTATCGACCAACATTATTTACGAAGGTTGCACAATCATCAAGCATCGTACAAAAAGAAATTTTCGGACCAGTATTAGCAATACAAACATTCCGAACTGTTGAAGAGGTAATTGAAAAAGCAAACAATACTCCGTTCGGATTATCAGGAGGAATATGGACTGACAAAGGTTCTAAAATATTTAAAGTATCGTCTAAACTTCGTGCAGGTGTTATCTGGGCGAATACTTACAATAAATTTGATCCAACAAGTCCTTTTGGAGGATACAAAGAAAGTGGAATGGGCCGTGAAGGTGGATTACACGGATTACAACCTTACATAGATTTTAATTAATCATTATTGCTTTCATTAAAATAATTTCATCGTTACAATTCCTATTATGGAAACTAAAATAAAAAAATCGATTGCTGCATCAAATGGAAATGGCATCTCAAAACCTAACGCAGAGACTCCTTCTCGAATTGATGTTCGCAAAACATATAAACTTTACATCGATGGAAAATTTCCTCGAACGGAGTCAGGAAGATTTTCTGCTTTGAAAGATATTCAAGGAAATATTATTGCGAACATTTGCCGCGCATCACGTAAAGATTTGAGAGATGCAATTGTATCAAATCGTAAAGTGCAGAATGATTGGGCAAAACGTTCAGCATATAATAAGGCACAGATATTATATCGCATTGCTGAAACCTTAGAAGGAAGAAAAGCACAATTTGTTGATGTGTTAATTCAGCAAGGATATACTTCTGCAAAAGCAAAAAATGAAGTGAATGCCTCTATTGATTTGTTGGTGTACTATGCAGGATGGAGTGATAAGTATATTCAAATTTTCAGCACTGTAAATCCTGTAGAGAGTGCTCATTTTAATTTTTCATATCCTGAACCGACGGGCATCGTTACCATTCTTGCACCACAAGCAGAAGCGTTATTAGGAATTATTAGTCATGTTGCTCCTGTTATTATTGGAGGAAATACTTGCACCATTGTAGCGGCCGATAAATTTCCTCTCACAGCAATTGATTTTGCTGAAGTACTTCATGCTTCCGACTTACCTGGTGGTGTAATTAATATTTTAACTGGAAACAGAAAAGAATTTATCGGACATGCATCCTCGCACATGGATGTAAATGCAATTGTATTTAGTGATCTTAGTAATGATGATAAAAAAACTGTGCAAGTGAATGCCGCCTTGAATGTGAAACGTGCTATCGATTATTCGAAAGAGCCAATTGAATCACCGTATCGAATTTTAAATTGTCAAGAGATAAAAACTACTTGGCATCCTATGGGGATTTAAATTTTAATCTTATAAATTATCTTTATCATGAAAACATTTCTATCTGTAATTTTATTGTTGTTCGTTTCTACTTCAAACTTTGCTCAGTTAAGTGAGAGTGAAAAAATTGATTGGGAACATTTAAAGACTTTTTCAGCAAAATCATTTGTTTTCAAAACTGATAAAATGAATTATTCGTGTAGTGATTGTCGTTATTTAGAAATCAGCACTAATTCTGGCGTTTCTGGATATTATGTTATGGGAGAAGCAAATTATACGCTTGACTATAAAAAGATGGATGGAAAATCGATGGCAATTATAATCGAATGAATCCTAAAGATGCAAAAGAATTCCTGACAATTACTTCGTCAAAAGAAACAAATGATGTTGGGTTTAACTCTTTATCACTAATAGTTTTGAATAGTATTTTCAAGCGTTCTTATCATTCAGGGATGGATGCCTTAATTCCAAAATTAAGTGAGTATACCCTGGATCTTTTTAGTGAAGCAGCAGGAGATATCTTGATTTCATATGCTGATAAAAAAGTTGATGTTTTTAGTATTTCGAAGAAGAGAAATCAGTGATATTTTTCGTTATTTATTTTTTTTGGTAAATAAATAATCGCTATCCTCTTTTGTTCTGTCACTTTCTTTTGGTGTGCAAAAGAAAGTAACCAAAGAAAAGCACACAAGCGTAACCAACTATCAATTGAACAATCTGCAAACTACAATGGCTATTAAGTGAAAGCAAAATGCAGTGCTTTTTATTTACTTCATCTATACATCAATTGATAGTTCGCACTTACGCTTGACCGCAACGCACCTTTGCTTAGGCAGATTATTCTCAAATTTGAATGTATTTTCCACTTAGTATTGCCTTCGTGGGTAATTCTTAATTCGTCACATAGTGGCCCCTACGGGTTAATTCGTAATTTTTAATTTATTTCAGCTTGATCAAGGCCTCACAAATTTATATTAAGTAGTGGTATAATTGATAATTAGGTGTGATGTAAAATTTAATCGAAGTAACATCTTTATAACCCAATTTGTAAACGAAGTGGCGAAACGAAATTAATTATGTATCAATATTCCATCAAATTTATAAAGACTAATTTAAGTGATCATTTAACAGTCACTATTTTATATTATTTCATACATTTGAGAACGCCAATTGATAAATGATAAAAAATATTATACTGCTCTTTCTATTCATAGGAAGTATTACTAAAGCACAAGTAATTCCGTTAACAAATTACGATAGAATAAATTCTCAATTACCTGAGAATTCTGTTCGTTGTATCACCTTTGAAAATGATTCAACAGCATGGATTGGTACGGATGCTGGTCTTGCAAAATTAGAAGGTACGACATGGACAATTTATCATCCAACTAATTCGGGATTGCCATGGGATGATGTTAGAGCTATAACGATTGATAAAAATAATGATAAATGGATTGGAACTGCGAATGGCGGCTTCGCTCAATTTGATGGTATCAACTGGACAGTAACAAATATGTCGAATTCATTATTGCCTGATGATTTTGTTCGTGCAATTGCATTTGATAGTGCGGGAGTAAAATGGATTGGTGCAGGCGCAGGTGGTGGTTTATCAGAAATAAGCACGAGTAATAAATGGAATATTTACCAGATGTTTACGAGTCCAATTGGCTCTAATACAATTGCTGCAATTTATATTGATTCCGCAACGAATGATAAATATATTGGAACAGTGAATGGTGGCTTATTAGTTATTCATGATACAACATTTACAAATTATACATTGCAAAATTCGGGTATTCCTGACAATACAATTTTAGGAATTACAAAAGATAATGTTGGGAATATTTGGATTGCTTCTCCTGCAAATGGACTGATAGTAAAGCTTCCAAGTTTTGGTTGGTTTAACTATTCGCCATTTAACTCAAGTATTTCTTCTTACGGATTATCATCCATCGACATTGATACGAATCAAGATTTATGGATCGGAAGTATTGATTCAGGATTAATAAAAAAGTCGGGGCAATCTTTTAGAAATTTTTCAACTGTTAACACTACGCTTATCGATAATCATGTTCAATGTGTTCGTGTTGCGCCTGACGGAAAAATTTGGTTTGGCACCTCCGCTGATGGTGTTTATATTCTAGATCCTGCACTTTTAACTTCTGTAAAATCTATAGAAGTCCCTTCATTAATTTCAATATTTCCAAATCCAACCAACAAAGGATTTACAAACGTAAAGTCTTCTCAACTTTGTTTAAATATAAAGTTGTATGATTTAAATGGTAAAGAAATTTTACAACAAGAAGTCAATGATTATTTCGTAAAAATTAATTTAGAAAATGTTACGAAAGGGAATTATTTTTTAATGATTAATTATGCTAATGGGAAAACCGTTAACAAGAAATTTATCGTTGAATAACCGTGTTTGTATATTTATTTATTTCCTTTTGAATCTCTTCTAAGTCACGTTGTCGTTCGATGAGATCATCATAAAAAATTCCTGTAGCTTCACGAATACGAATTGATTCTTGAATTTCTTTCCTCATCTTATAGATCTGTTTTTTCTTAAGATAAATCACAGGATCAATTACAGCTCTATGTAATTGCTGACGGTCAGTACGCACTGGAATTCCACGCTCCGCCCAATTTGCTAACTCGTACGATGATGTTACTAGTGTAATTGCTGTAGCTTTTATTGTTGGTTCTAATTGTTGAATGAAGGATTGCGCATCATAAGAAAGATTTTGTTCTACCTGAGCAATAAATTCAGCTAACAATCCCGCATAAATCTCATTTGAAAAATGAATACCATCTTCGGATAATTCTGCTACAATAAAATCTTTAACCTTTATTGTTGGTATCTCAGCATTGGGATGTTCAGCTACCGTTCCAGGAATTACAAAAACATCATCAGCGTAATGCAAAAGAATACGAATGATTTCTTCCTCTTGTGTAAAGGTATCTAACTCAGCAGAAATTTCTTCTTCTGTTGGCTCGAAAAAATCGGCTGGTAATTCATCAGCATTTGCTCGAGAAGATGGAGTTGATGATTGTCCTGTATTTAATTCTTCACGTTGTTTTTTGAGTGATTTAGTAAGAATTTTATTTAACTCTCCCAACAAAACAGTCTCTGCCATCTCCATGAGGACAGATGTCTGACGTAAATATGCAGCACGTGAAATGGCATCAGGAACTTTCGCAATTGTTTCTATAATATCTCGAACAAGATTTGCTTTTTTTATTGGATCACCAGCAGTATCCGCTAATAATAATTTTGTTTTAAAACTGATAAAATCTACTGCTTGTATCTTCAAGAAATCGAGAAGCTCTGTTGTAGAAACTTTTTTCGCATACGAATCAGGATCTTCACCATCAGGAAATAAAACCACACGTACATTCATCCCTTCCTCGAGAATCAAATCTATTCCTCGTAGCGAAGCTTTTATCCCTGCTGAATCTCCATCATACAAAACAGTAATATTCTTCGTATAACGGCCAATTAAACGTATCTGCTCAACAGTTAATGCAGTTCCTGATGATGCAACAACATTTTCAATTCCTGCTTGATGCATCGAAACAACATCAGTATAACCTTCAACTAAAAAACAAGTATCGTTGCTAATGATAGATTTCTTAGCGTGAGAAATTCCGTATAAACTTTTACTCTTATGATAAATTTCTGTCTCAGGAGAATTTAAATACTTCGGACTCTTAGGATCCGTTTTAAGAATTCGAGCACCAAAAGCAATTACACGTCCCGTTAAATTATGAATCGGAAAAATTACTCTACCGCGAAAGCGATCATAAATTTTTTCTTCATTTACAATTGTCAAACCAGTCTTTACTAAATAATCTAATTGGAATCCTTCTTCTTGTGCCGACTTTGTGAGTCCATCCCATTTGTCCAATGCATATCCTAAATCAAATTTCTTTATGATCTCATCGGTAAATCCACGCTCTTTGAAATAACTTAATCCGATTGCCTTACCTTCATCTGTATTGATTAAATTTTCTGAAAAATATTTTTGAGCATACGTCATTACAATAAATAAACTTTCTCTTTGCGATTGAGCTTCCACCATTTCTTGCGAAGGTGCTTCTTCTTCAATTTCAATCTGATATTTATTCGCTAGATATCTTAATGATTCCGGAAAAGTAAGATGCTCATGCTCCATAATAAATGTAACAGAGTCACCTGCTTTACCGCAACCAAAACATTTGAAAAATCCTTTAGCAGGAGAAACTGTAAACGATGGTGTTCGTTCATTATGAAATGGGCATAACCCAATCATGCTCGAACCACGACGCTTAAGAATCACAAATTCTCCAACCACCTCTTCTATACGAGCGGTTTCAAGAATGCGTTCTTTGGTTTCGTTGTTAATCATTTATACTTTCAATTAATGGATAAATTACAGATAATAATGTCACCCCTTCGGGGTTTAATTTTCTATCCATTATTATGACATCCCTTTGGGGTTTAATTTTCTATCCATTATTATGACATCCCTTCGGGGTTTAATTTTCTATCCATTATTATGACATCCCTTCGGGGTTTAATTTTCTATCCATTATTATGATATCCCTTCGGGGTTTAATTTTCTATCCATTATTATATCATCCCTTCGGGGTTTAATTTTCTATCCATTATTATGACATCCCTTCGGGGTTTAATTTTCTATCCATTATTATATCACCCCTTCGGGGTTTAATTTTCTATCCATTATTATGACATCCCTTTGGGATTTAATTGGATATTTAACCCCGAAGGGGTGATATAATTCTATAATGCTACAACATACCAAACAAACCCCGAAGGGGTGATATAATTATTCTATTTAAGATCCTTCAATCCAATCAAAGAGATAAAATGGCTTGTGTTCTATTTCAAACTCTGTTAAAAATTCAACATATTCATCCTTAAATGTTTTCTTACTATGATGTTGTTCTTGATTTAAAATATAATTATAAACTCTTTCTACATGCGACGGTGAATAAGAAAATGCTCCATAACCCTCTTGCCATTGAAATTTGCCTTTTATAAAACAACTTTCATTTATAAATTTTGATGAATTATTTTTTATGTCTCTCACCAAATCAGATATTGCTATTGATGGTTTTAAACCGATAAAACAATGAATATGATCGGCTACTCCATTAACGATTATTGACTTATGTCCTTTGCCAGTAATTATACCCGAAATGTATTTATGCAATTCATCTCTCCATTGCTTATCAATTAGATTTTGTCTCCCTTTTACTGCAAAAACTACTTGAATATAAATTTGTGAATATGTTCCTGCCATTGTTTGTTATAATTATATTATCTCGATTCGATTATTTATCTATTATTATATCACCCCTTCGGGGTTTAATTTTCTATCCATTATTATATCACCCCTTCGGGGTTTAATTTTCTATCC
>JBBRAW010000121.1:0-9150 GCA_038206385.1 Bacteroidia bacterium
AGCGACACGTTAACATCTGCTATTGGTTGCGACAGCATTATTATAGCTTCCATAACTTTTACTAATTTACTTATTGATTCCAATACAGTACAAATTTGCCGCGGAGATAGCGTTGTTGTTGGAACGAATAGTTATATCTTACCTGGAAACTATACCGACACCATTTCCATTGCAGGAGGATGTAAAAAAATAATTTTTACGAATCTTTCAATTCGCCAAATTATAGATAGCATTAGTGTAACCTTTTGTGTAGGCGATTCAATCATGATAGGAAATAGTATTTATAATCAACCGGGTATTTATACAGACACTTTAACTTCTTCGTTAGGATGTGATAGCGTAATAATATTAACATTAAAACAAACCATTAGGGGGATATCGAACACGTATGCCACAATTTGTAAAGGAGAAAATTATGCATTTGGTAATTCATATTACAATCAATCAGGAATATTTTCCCATAGTATTCCCAATCAAAATTGCGATAGCATTGCAATATTAAATCTCACAGTTGAACCTTTGCCTGATGCGTCCATATATGTAAGTCAGGATACGATACAAGCTGGTTATAACATTCAATTGGTAAGTAATAATACACAAGCATTAAGTTATTTTTGGAAAGGAAATGCATTTTTCTCGAACCCGAATTTCTCAAATACAACTGCAATCATAAATTCTGCAACATGGATTTATTTAATTGTTTCAGATGCCAATAGTTGCAAAAATATTGACTCAATTTTCATTAATATAAAAAACAATGATGGCGATAATTGTGAGGATGCTTACCTATTTGTTCCAAATACATTTACTCCAAATCAAGATGGTATTAACGATCGCTATAATTTTGTGGCATCCAATATCACTGTAAATAGTTTATTAATTTTCAATCGATGGGGAGCCAAAATATTTGAAAGCAAAAGCGATAACTTTGCTTGGGATGGAAAATATAGAAATGTTGATTGTACTGAAGGTGTTTATTATTTCTTGATAGAATATGAAAGCTGCGTTGATAAAAGTAAAAAAATCAAGCACGGAAATATTACACTATTACGCTAAACTATTTGTTAAACCGGGCGAATAATAATTTATCTCGTCAATGAAGTGATGAATATAAAAGCTAATTATATAAAATTCATAATTTTTTTTGTGATTTCATGCAGAATAAGTATATTTTTGCGGCATTAATTCTAATGCGGTGGGAAGCATTAACAACAAGCTTTCTGTCATCCGAAAATACACTATCATGCAAATAGGACCCAACAAAGTAGTATCAGTAACCTACCGATTACAGAGTAGCCAGCCTGGCTCTGAACCCGTTTTCGTTGAAGAAACCGGCAATGAAAATCCCTTAACCTTCCTTTTTGGTTCTGGTCAACTAATCCCTGAATTTGAACGCAACTTAGAAGGGCTAACGATAGGTAAAGAATTTGAATTTAAAATTGATTCAGAAAATGCCTACGGAAATATGGATGAAGAAGCGCTAGTAAAAGTTTCTACTGATATGTTTAAAGTAGAAGGCGTTTTAGATGTGGAAATATTAAGAGAAGGAAATACAGTTCCATTACTTGACCGCGATGGCAACCAACTAGTAGCAAAAATTGTTTCCTTTACTGATGAAGAAGTAATGTTGGATTTCAATCATCCTTTAGCAGGACAGAATCTGCATTTCGCAGGTTCTGTTGTAGAAGTACGTGAAGCTACTGCGCAAGAACTAGAACACGGCCATGCGCATGATGGAATGCACGATCATTAATTAAATTTAATCAATAAAAAACCCTGAAGTAAAGACCAAAGTCATGCATCAGGGTTTTTCTTTATGCACTATTTTAAAAAGTAGTTTGATGTTAGGCAGTAATTCAATTACACTTTTACAGAACTAGTATCCAATGTAAATTTTCCGGAATCTTTTATTGCTTTAAAACCACCTTTCACATCAATCAAATTATCATAACCACGCGCTCTTAAAACCGAGGTGAAAACCATCGAGCGATAACCTCCTTGGCAGTGAACATAAACAGGTTCATCTTTCGAAATCTTTAACATACTTTCATTGATAAAATCTAATGGTGCGTTTTCTACTTCCGAAATATGTTCTGTACTATATTCTCCATGCTTTCTTACATCAACAATTTTCGCTTTAGCATTATTATTTTTAATATCAGCTAATTCATCAACAGTGATGGATTGAATACTATCAATTTCTTTTCCTGCATTCTTCCAAGCATCAAAACCACCCTTCAAATATCCCAATGAGTAATCGTATCCAACACGTGCCAATCGCGTAACAACTTCCTCTTCTCTTCCTTCATCAGTAATCAATAAAATTTGTTGTTTAATATCAGGAATTAAAGCACCAACCCAAGGAGCAAATGATCCATCAATACCAATAAAAATAGAGTTGGGAATAAAACCTTTTGCAAAAATTTGTGCATCTCTTGTATCTAAAAGTAATGCGCCAGTTTCATTTGCTGCTTCTTCAAATGCATCCGGACTTAACGCTTGCGTACCACGTTCGATTACTTCATGAATGCTATCATAACCTTTCTTATTCAACATAACATTAAGAGGGAAATAGGCAGGTGGTGGCAATAAACCATCAGTAACTTCTTTAATGAAATCTTGCTTTGACATATCAGCACGCAATGCATAATTTGTTTGCTTTTGATGACCTAAAATATCAAGCGTTTCTTTACTCATATTTTTCCCACAAGCAGATCCAGCACCATGCGCAGGATAAATAGTAATGCTATCTTCTAAAGGCATAATTTTATTTCGCAAAGAATCAAAAAGATGTCCTGCTAAATCATCAATAGTTAAATGTGATTTCTGTGCTAAATCAGGTCTACCTACATCGCCGATAAATAAAGTATCGCCAGTAAAAAGTGCAACATTTTTTCCGTTTTCATCTTGCAAAAGATAACATGTAGACTCCATTGTATGTCCTGGAGTATGCAAAACTTTGAATGTTAATTTGCCAACTTTAAATTCTTCACCATCTTTCGCAATCACTGCTTCAAAATCAGGATTTGCTAATGGTCCGTAAATAATTTTTGCATCAGTTGCTTTCGCAAGATCAACATGTCCTGATACAAAATCAGCATGAAAATGTGTTTCGAAAACGTATTTAATTTTTGAATTATCCTTTTTCGCACGATCCAAATAAGGTTGAATTTCTCGTAACGGATCTATAACTACTGCTTCACCTTCCGACTGAATATAATAAGCTCCTTGTGCAAGACAACCTGTATAAATTTGTTCTATTTTCATTGTACTATTATTTTAATTACTATTTACTAAATTAATTATTTTTTGAATTGTAAATCATTACCAATTTCATTCGTCTATTTAAATTATTGATAAATATTAACATTTAAGTGAAGAAAAGTTCTCTCACAATGATGTAACATCCTGTCGCCAAAACGAACCATCCAAATCCTTTTTTTAAATGATCACCATGAATTTTATGATGCAGTTGATGACCTATTACAATGCCGCCAACTGCAATAGATGAAATTGTAAATAAGAGTGTCCAATTCATCTCATAATGGCCAATGTCGCCAATAAATCCAAAGAACGTATTTGACGCGATGATTAGTAATGACGTTCCAATCGCCTTTTTCATTTCAAGTCCGCTTAAAAAAACGAGTGCAGGAATTATCAAGAACCCACCACCAGCTCCTGCAAAACCTGTTAAAGTTCCAACCGCAAGACCATCTAATATTAAGACAGGATAATTAATTTTTGATTTATCAACTTTTACCCTTGATAAAAATCCATAGCCTCGAATCATAGAAATAGAAGCTGAAACCATCAATAACGCAAATAATAGCAAGAGGAATACTGGTTTAGTAAGCTCAAAATTTCCTATTGTGAAGATAGTTTTCGGGATTGATGGAACAAGAAATTTTCGCGTTAGATATACTGCAATTATGGAAGGAGTACCGAAAACTATCGCAGTTCGAACGTCTACCAGGTCATCTCTGAATTTTTGTATTGCGCCTGCCGCACTGGTCGTACCAACAATAAAAAGAGAATAAGAAGTTGCCAAAACTGGCTCGATGTGAAATAGATACACCAAAATTGGAACCGTTAAAATGGAGCCACCACCACCTATAAGGCCCAATGAAATCCCTATAAAGGCAGAAAATATATACCCGAATAAATGCGACATACCCATTTTTGTGGCTGCAAAGATGCGATTATCCCACCACAATTTAATCATCTAATTCTACAGATTATTTTACAATAAAAAAATAGAATGCTTTTAAAAAACTTTTAGAGATAGAAAACATACCAATCGAGCATAAAATACCGTTCTAGTGTGAATTAGTTTTACACAAATAAGTGTTGATTAAGAAGAGAAACTAGAGGTAAAACATAAAGGTTGTTCGATAACTTTACTCTTTAATACAATCGCGAAGGAATGGCCGGCAAAGGAAATAGATTTAAAGAACCTCAGGAAGTTGATACAGACATCTTAGACGAGGTAGAAGATGCAAAACCGGAAAAAAAAGTCCGTCAGAAAAAAGAAAAAGCTGCACCAATTGCTTCAAAAAATAAGGGCGAATCAGCATTTGTTGGCGCATTAAAAGATGAACGTACACATAAAATTTCAGGACTATTTCTGATTCTTATTTCTGTCTTTTTATTAATTGCATTCATTTCCTATTTTGTAACTTGGAAAAACGATCAAAGCTTAGTGAGTGGATCATGGTTTGATTTGATGCGTTATTCGGATAAAAAAGTTGATAACTGGCTAGGAAAATTAGGTGCCATTGCTTCCCATCAATTTATTCATACATGGTTCGGAATTGCATCATTTGTATTTGTTTTAATTTCTTTCCTCACAGGATTTCGCATTCTCTTCAAAGTGGATTTAATGCCGATGAGAAAAGTGATGCTTTATTCGGTTTTCAGTTTATTATTCTTCCCTCCTACGCTTGCATTTTGCGTTAATCAACATCCCGATTTATTGTTTTTGGGAGGAGGAATTGGTTATCTCGAAAATTTATGGCTAACACTTTCATTAGGAACTGCTGGCACTGGATTTTTTCTTGCTTTCACAGGATTAGCATTCGCTGTTGCAATATTCAATTTTGCATTTAAATTACCTAGTCGTAAACAAAAGTTAAATAAAGTTGGAAATACGTTATCAGATATTCCGCCTGTAGCTGCTTTTGGAAATCGTTTTAGTGATGATGATAATGAAGATAGTATTCCTGACTTCGATTTACCTATCGAAAATACGTATGTGCATCGTGATGAGATCGAACCAGACTTTATTCCAACGTTAATTACAAAAAGTCCGGATCCTGAATTCGATTTACCAATTGATGATTTAAAGTTGGAAGTTAAAGATGAATCATCAAACGGACTTTCATTGGAAGTTGCTCCAGTTGCAGAACAAACTGCTGCTAATATCGCTGCTAACTTGGTTAACTCAGAAGACATCAATCTTGTTGAGCAATTGGGTGAGTATGATCCAAAATTAGATTTAAGTAGTTATCAATATCCAACCATCGATTTATTGCAGAATTATCAGAGTAATCGATCGGCAATGTCACGTGAAGAATTGATGGCTGAATTGGAAGCTAATAAACGTCGTATCATCGAAACGCTTGGTCATTATGATATTGAAATCGATAAAATAAAAGCAACGGTAGGACCTACAGTTACGTTGTTTGAAATAGTTCCAAAGGCAGGTGTACGTATTTCCAAAATTAAAAATCTGGAAGATGATATCGCATTAAGTTTAGCAGCACTTGGTATTCGTATCATCGCTCCTATTCCTGGTAAAGGAACGATTGGTATTGAAGTACCGAATCAACATCCTGATATCGTTGCAATGCGTGCCGTTATTGGATCAGAGAAATTTCAAAATACGGATATGGATTTACCTATTGGATTAGGAAAAACAATCTCGAATGAAATCTTTATCGCTGATCTTGCAAAGATGCCTCACTTATTGATGGCTGGTGCAACAGGTCAAGGTAAATCGGTTGGATTAAATGCAATTTTAGTTTCGTTACTTTATAAAAAACATCCTGCACAAGTAAAATTTATTTTAGTTGATCCAAAGAAAGTAGAGTTAACACTTTTCAAAACCATCGAACGTCATTTTTTAGCGAAGCTTCCAGGTGATGAAGACGCCATTATTACCGACACTAAAAAAGTGGTGCATACGCTCAACTCTTTATGCATTGAGATGGATAATCGTTATGAATTATTGAAGAATGCTCAAGTAAGAAATATCAAAGAGTACAATGTAAAATTTGTTGCGCGAAAATTAAATCCGAATAATGGTCATCGCTTTTTGCCATACATCGTTTTGGTTGTTGATGAGTTTGCTGATTTAATTATGACAGCAGGAAAAGAAATTGAAACACCGATTGCACGTCTTGCACAATTAGCTCGCGCAATTGGAATTCATTTGATCATCGCTACGCAACGTCCTTCAGTAAATATTATTACAGGAACTATTAAAGCAAATTTCCCTGCTCGTTTAGCATTCCGTGTTACATCAAAAATTGATTCGCGTACTATTTTAGATACTGGTGGTGCCGATCAATTGATTGGTCGTGGTGATATGCTTTTAAGTACAGGTGCTGAATTAATACGCATACAGTGTGCATTTGTTGACACACCCGAAGTGGAAGCAATTACCGAGTTTATCGGAAGTCAACGCGCCTATTCTAGTGCTTATCAATTACCAGAATATATTCCGGAAGGCGAATCATCAGCAGCAGGAACAGATATGGGTGCTGATGACTTAGATCCTCTTTTTGATGAGGCTGCTCACATGGTGGTTCAATTTCAACAGGGCTCTGCTTCACTCTTACAACGTAGATTGAAATTAGGATATAACAGAGCTGGTAGATTAGTTGATCAACTCGAAGCTGCTGGAATCATCGGACCATTTGAAGGTAGTAAAGCTCGTGAAGTCCGTTGCAAAGACCTAGCAGGTTTGGAACAGTTATTGAAAACGATGAAATCACATTCGGGAGTTTAATTCTGAATTGTTCTTATCACAGTATTTCTTAATATTGCCACATGACACGATTGCTTACAACAGCCATAGCGCTACTCATCTTTATTAGTCAAACATTTGCTCAAACAGATCCTAAAGCTCAGGAAATTTTAAAGGGCGTTTCTGCAAAATACCGTTCGTATAAATCGCTTAGCGCGGATTTTAAATTAGTAATTGTGGATCAAAAGACGAAGAAGTCAGAGAATCAATCGGGTTCAATCACTATTAAAGGATCGCAATTTAATTTAGCGATGAAAGATCAGACTGTAATGAGTGATGGAAAAAATTCGTGGACGTTTTTAAAAGAATCGAATGAAGTACAAATAAGTGAAGCAAAGACTGATGCGAATGCAATTACTCCAACAACTATTTTTACGATGTATGAAAGAGGATTCAAATCAAAATTTATTGCAGAAAAAAAATCGGGAACAAAAACAATTCAGATGATTGAGTTAGTTCCTGATGATGTAAAAAAAGCATTTTTCAAAATTGAATTAAGCATTGATAAAAAAGATAAATACGTAACGGAAGCAAAAGTTTTTAATAAAGATGGAAATATCATCACTTACTCCATTGCGAAATTTAATCCTAATGCAGTTGTCACTGATGACCTTTTTACTTTCAACAAAGCAAAATATCCAGGCGTTGAAGTTGTTGACCTAAGGTAAAAATAAATTAATAATTACGAATTAAAAATTAAGTCACGATAGAAATTAAGGCATTTATATTTAAGTTTACAATGAAATTTAATTTAAATCATTGTATTCTTTGTTTTTATTTTTTTACAGGAGTAATTCCCTCTTCTTCAATGCAAGTAATTACATCATAAGTAGCGGATATTCTAATCCCATTAACAAGATCCCAATGAATATTTTGAATAGTAACGTTGTTTCCGTGCTTATCTTTTGCTTGAGCTAATAATTGAGCTACGGATAAATGACTACTTGAATAAGCCATTGTTGAATATGCATATTCTGTGGCAACGTATTTTGGTGTAGGACACGCTTTGCCATATCCTTGTTCGGGCTGGTCAGTACCTATGTTTACTTCTTTATAGTGATATGTAGCGCACGAATTAAAAAAAGTCATTATCAATACGATTAGTCCTGTTTTTTTAATGTTCTTATAAATATAAGACATAGATAAAAATACTTTTTTCATTTGAATTGTAAGTTTATTACTCGCTAACTCCAAACAAGCGTTTATATAAAAATAGCGTGGAGCTAAAACGGTTTGTCAACTACGTCCGACCAAGAACGTATAACACAAAACAGGAATGCCTCACGCCATTTACGTGAGTATCCTATTCCTGTGTCGGTGAATTTTTAGTCGGTTCGGTTGACGGAACAGGTACGCTATTATCTTAAATAGTTACTTTATCATTTCTTCTTTTTCTTTTCAGGTGGAGGCGTAGTTAATAATCCTTTTAAATTCTTATTTAAATTTGAATCATTATCATTTGCAACAATATTATTTTTACTTTCTAAAGATTGCTGCGTTAATTCTTTTCTTATTTCAGGAGTATCTAATTCTTTCGCATTTTCATGGGTAACAACTTTTTTATGTGTTTGCTTTTCTATCTTTTCAATAGCTTCTTTAGTAATTGATCCTGCAATATGGATTGCGCTTTTAGTTTCTATAAAATTTTTTGCTCCTGTTTTCGAAATTATTTCTGTTGAGGTTGCTTCACTAAAAATAGTTGCTGCTAATTCTAAAGGAGTCATATTATCTCTTAAACTATCTTTTTTATTAAGTCCTTTATGATCTTTATATTCTGCCGAAGATAATCCAAAAGAAGATTTATATAATTCATCTGTTAGTACAGCATACTGATAACTTTCATTTATGCCTACTTCTTTTAATTTATCCGTAAAAGTATGACGAGTATCAATTGTTGCTGTCCTTGTCTGAATCCATTCAGAACTATACCCTTAAGCTGCATAATATCCTTTTGCTCTTTCAATTGCTTTTGATGGCTGCTCAATCTCATCTAATCTTTCCTTGCCAACACATGCCATCCATCTTTTAAATGGTTCAGCTTTCTTTGACGGAATGGATTGGATAAGTCGAAATACGCCTTCTGTATTAGCGCAATTTATATTCTGCATTCCACCAGAAGTAAC
>JBBRAW010000122.1:0-9135 GCA_038206385.1 Bacteroidia bacterium
ATCTCTTGAATTGATAATTCAGGTTTCAATTCAAGTGCTTCCCAAACTAAAAATTCACGATCACTTAAAGAAGATGTTTCTCCAGTAAAATCAGGATTTCGAATTATTTTAGTTTCGCTTTGTAATCGCAATGCAGAAGGCAAACCTGCCAACATCACTTCACCCAAAGTACAGAGGTAATAATCGGCAATCCATTTCCATAAACGAAATTGCAATTCATTGATGATAGGAGCCTCATCAATTACTTCAATTAAAGTTTTTATTCCATACGCTGATGGAGCATTATTATGCAATTTAAAAATTAATGCTGCATACACTTTTTGAGCTCCAAATTGTACAACTATGCGTTGCCCTAGTGAAAGCTTTCCTATTAGTTGCTCCGGAACTTCATAGGTATATAAATTTGGTAATGCAAGTGGTAATATAACATCAACAAACTGAAAATTTATATTTTCTGTTAAACTCATGTTTTTTCAAGCCAACCTTTACGCCAAAAAATAATCAATTGAATCGCAACAAGAATCACCATGAAAATCCATACATACGTATATCCATAAGGTGAATACAATTCAGGCATATTGAGAGGTAAAATCTTACCAGTTATTGGATCAACTGTTGAAAAATTCATTCCGTAAACGCCAACAATAAATGTTAAAGGAATAAAGATTGTAGAAATCACTGCAAGCACTTTCATAATTTGATTCATCCGATTACTTACGCTAGAAAGATAAATATCCATTAACGAGGCAGTAATTTCTTTGTAACTTTCAACAAGATCCATCACTTGAATAATATGATCGTAAGTATCTCTTAAATATAATTTTGTTTGATCACTGATGTAAACAGTATGTGTCCGAAGCAAATCGTTTATTTTATCACGTTCGGCAAAAATTGTTCTTCTAAAAACAATCAATTCTCTTTTTATTACTTGTATTTTTTGTAATGATACGCGAGTTGGTTTATCAAACAATTCATCTTCTAACAGATCGAGATGTTCGCCAATTGCTTCAAGAATTGGAAAATAAATATCGACAATTGAATCTAGCAAAGTATACGTTAAATAATCCGCACCATTACTTCTTAAACTTCCTTTACCAGCTCTTATTCGAGTACGAACGGGCTCAAAAAAATCGTCGTATTGTTCTTGCATCGTAATCACTACCTTGTTAGAAAGAAACAGTGACAATTGATCATTTTGCAAACCACCTTCTTTAAGATGGCTAAGCATTCGTGTAATTAAAAATAAGTGTCCGAAATGTTCTTCCAATTTTGGCCGTTGGTACGTATTAATCACATCCTCCATTTCTAAACGATGAATATCGAATTCAGTGCAAATTTCCTCTAAGAGTTTCTTATCTCCAAAACCTCTTATTTCTATCCAGTGTACTAAAGATGGATATTGCTTAATCCGATTATTAATGTCAGCTAACGATTGCACAGGCAATTCAAATAAATCATCAGGACCAAAAGAGGTAATAGAGAGACGAGGCTTGTTAGCATCATCAGCGAGGTTAATAGAACCTGGCGCGGCCCCCGGTGGAGTTCGTCGTTTTTTACGAATTCGAATGTGAAGTGGATTTCTACCCTTGCCCATAGTTTTACTAAAAAGTATTGTCAAAATTAAAGATTATTCACTTAAATGCTCCATATAACAGGAGATAAAATGAAAAAAGAAAATCATCGTGAGGAACTACTTAGGAACATTAATAAATTTCCATTTATCATTTCAAGTGTGAAGTAATATGAAACTGGTAAACTTGTTTTAGTGATCATTTATTTTGCTAATGAGTAAAATTGATAAAGCGTTGTATTAGATTGATTGCAACGATGAACTATTATTGGTTCGAATTATATTCCCCTCTCAATTTACAAAAGCAATTCAACTAGATATCCTCTATTTTGTTAATTTTGAATAAGTTGAACCACACACATTACTTGATTAAACACAATAAAAGCTAATTATTTAAAATATACGAATTTGTAATTTCATTTAAGAATATCTTCGCATACTATTAGAAAGTAAGAGAAAAATAGTGATATCACCACAAGATAATTGGAATTGCATAAGAGTATACAACTTCAACACATGAAAGATTTGGTGAGAACAGTTTTCTTACATCACATAAAAAATATCACAAACTAAGATTCTCGCCTAATGAATCCAGAAATGAAACCGAATTGGTTTGAATCATGGTTTGATTCTCCCTACTATCACATCCTTTATAGTAATCGTGACCGTGATGAAGCGCAGTTATTTATCCAACATTTATTAGAGCGACTACATCTTCCTAAAGGTTCAAATGTTTTAGACTTAGCATGTGGAAAAGGCAGACATTCACGTTATTTAAACGAAAGAGGTTTTAAAGTAGTTGGCGTTGATTTATCAGAATGTAATATTCAATATTGTAAGCAATTTGAAAGTGAAACATTAGAATTTTACGAGCACGATATGCGTCAAGTTGTAAGGGTAAATTATTTTGATGCTGTGATGAATCTGTTTACAAGCTTTGGATATTTTGAAAAAGATTATGAAAATGAATTGGTCATACGATCAGCTGCAAAAGGTTTAGTTAAAGGTGGATATTTTGTATTAGATTTTTTTAATGCACACAAAGCGCTAAATGAATTAATACCTGAGCAAACTAAAACAATTGATGGAATTAAATTTAAAATTCAAAAGAAAATTGAAAGAGGATTTATTGTTAAAGATATAAGCTTTGATGCTGAAGGAAAACAGCATACTTTTCATGAAGAAGTTAGAACATTGCATCTAGAAGACATTCATCAGTTTCTTATTAAATCGGGATTATCGTTACTTGAATATTATGGTGATTATGATTTACATCCATTTGACAATATAAATTCTACACGATTAATAATTGTAGCACGAAAATTATAATATGCAATTAATAGATTATGTTTTATTATTTTCCAGTGTGATGATGGGTGGAATAGCCTATTTCATCATTAAAAATCCTGGACCTAATTTTTTAAAATTAATTTTATCATTTTCAGGTGCATTTCTTTTTGCCTTAACAGTATTGCATTTGATGCCTGAAGTATATAAAAATAATTCTGCATCCATTGGCGTTTGGATCATGATTGGTTTTTTTCTTCAGATCATCATGGAATTTTTCTCAGAAGGAATTGAACATGGTCACATGCACATTCATCATGATCATAAAGGTGTTTTTCCAACAACAATGATGTTGAGTTTGTGTTTACATAGCTTGTTAGAAGGAATGCCACTTGCAGGTAAATTAGCAAGCGGATCAAATGATCGATCACTTTTAATTGGAATTATACTTCACCACTTACCAGTTGCATTTGCCCTTGTGAGCATGTTAGTTGCTTCGGGAATTACTAAAACAAAGGTCATAACATATTTAATTTTATTTGCAATCATGGCTCCTTTAGGTGCTTTCTCAAGTAATTTTATTGGAGGAAATATGTTATCAGATTATTCAGCGTGGTTTGATAAAATGATGGCAATTGTTATTGGAATATTTTTACATATCAGTACCACTATCCTCTTTGAATCGAGCAGTAATCATCGTTTTAATTTATATAAAATGGTTGCGATAATTACTGGAGGAATAATTGGAATTATCGTAAGCTAATATCAATTTTATCAAAAAAAAATGGGAAAACATTACTGCTTCCCCATTTCCAATTAGTAATAAGTAATTTTATTCGATAATTAATTTTTTAGTGATCAAAGTTGATTTTGATTTCACAACAACATAATACATTCCTGCTGGCTTACCTTCTAGATTCATCTCAATAAAATCTTGATAGAACTCTGGTTTATTGATAGTACTTATTGTTTGTCCCAATTGATTTAAAACGAGGATTTGAACATCTTCTTTTTTGGGTAGAATTAAATTGATTGTAAAGTTTCCATTTGTAGGATTAGGAGCTATTTGGAAAATTGCATTCTCCATCTTCTCTTCAACACCTGTTACAAAACCAACGGTAAAATTATAAACAAGGGAAGTTCCGAAATTTGCTTCTAACGTTTTTAACGTCGCGAATGTTCCATCAGATTTTTTCAGTTGCATAAATCCAGCACCTGATGAATTATAAGGAAAATTTAAACCGTCTTTACCTGTATCAGTAAATTTTAACTCATAACAACCAGGTACTAAGTTAACAGTATCTTTATAAATATGCGAAGCGATTAGTGTAGGATTTGAATAAACTACATTACCAGCATCATCCTTTAATTGATACGTAGTTTGAGTATATGCTAAGTTAGTTTTCCAGTAAACAATAAATTGGGAAGGAAGCATTGCAGTGAAAGAAATTGTAGAAGTAAGCGTATCATTGTAGGCATATTGATCGGCATTTCCGTTTGGATTGCTTGTCCAAGCCCGGAAAACATCAGGTGTACCAGTGCTACTTCCAAAAGAGATACTACCAAGTGAAACAGTTGCGGTTTGATTAAATGCAAGGCTTCCAGTCCAATTAAATGACTGTACGGTTCCGCCTTTTATGCCATAATTAATGGTACAAGAAGTTAAAGTTTGTGATCCATAATTTTTCAAAACAACAATTGGATTTTTGCAAATTGGATTTATGCGAGAGTGATCAATATCGGAGTTTGGTGCAACGATTTCTTCAATTGCGGCATTGTAAGCAAAATTTATTGAGTCATACGTTATCAAATGTGAATCAATATAAAATCCTGGATTTTGACCAGAAACAGAATTTGTATATGGATCTAAATTTAAATCGATAGTTACTGGACTTCCAGGAGTAATATATGGTGTTAACTCATGATCCTTACGCAAGGTTTTTTCGCCAGGACACCAATTAGCACGATCATAAATCCATGTTCCATTTTGTGCAAGTAAAGGATTTAAACCACAATCAGATCTCCAAATTGCTTGAGTAAATCGTTGCGTTCCATTTATTAAAAGCTTATAACTTTTTGAGCAAAACTCAGCACAATTTTGTGTTCCTGCACCATGACCAGATGGTGTAATTCTGATTAACGCCATGTGCTCATCAGGAGTAATATCAAAAGTTTTTAAAATAAGATGATTTTCTACAGGATCAGCAGTATTGCCAATCGCATAAAATGCATCCGGGTAAATATTTCTAACACGTTTCACATTTCTTGGAGGAGTACCTTCGATAAAATAAAATGTTACAGAAGCTGCAAACCCATCAGACCAACCATCATAAAAAATTCTCATATTGATACTATCATGAAGTAGGGTTGCATAATCAGTTAGATCATAAAAAAAATCACGACCCCACGTAGAAGAATAAGTACTTCCGTAAGGCGTCATTACTCTTGCTAATTCAAACGGTTCAATAACTTTAAAAGGAGTATAAACATTGTGTGGATTTACAATCATAGTAGTGCTAAAACCTACATAGCTAGAATCTATTATAGCACCACTGGAATTATAAATGTAATTGTAATAATTTCCTGGATAAACTAAACTAGTTGAAGTTATCGTAGTCGGATTTTGCGGGTCACCGAAATATTGAATAGTTAGTCGAGTTGCTGGAAAAGAATCCATCGCATTGAGCGTACTATTGAAGTAAGTGGTATATGTTAATGAATTATTATATCTGAAAGTATCAATCGGTGCACCATTAACTTGGAAATCTGGATAATGAATTACCGTGCTATCCCATGCACCAGTAGGAACTTCAGCAAAAAGCTGTGTAGTATAATCCCAAGATGAACAAGCCTGATTTGGACAACCTATTCGATATTTCAAAATAACTTTTCCATATTTTTTAGTTGAATCAGGAAATAGAGCCCAAGCATTATAATTTCCATGAGAACCCATGTGCACGGCATTTTGAGCAGTAACAACAGTTGTATCACCCGTTGCGGCATTCAATTTATTATTAAATGAATGCATCAATATGACTGTTAATATAATGCTTAATAGGTTTGTAAAGTTTTTATTCATAGTGTTGATGAGGTTAAATTGCTGATAGTGTATTAATGACTAAATAATCGCGTATTGGGAGAATAAAGGTAATGAAATCAAATTTAATAAAGTGTCATTTTCTAAATCCAACTTTTAAAAGTAATTCGGCTTCTAGTGAGTTTAGTTCCAATCGAGTGGAATCATGGCTAATTTCGGTATTAATATCCTGAATAATGAACCGTCCTGACATTGTTTCGTTAGCGAAATCGATTGTCATTAAATTTGGACTAACCTCATAACTTTCCAGCCCATTTATTCTTTTTAGTTGAAAAAGCATAGGAGTTAGATCAATTTTCAAGGTAGAATCCGAGCCATATTTCAGAGTGACAAACCAATCTCCTTTTTTATAATCCCAATTAAAAGGGATACTATCTAAAAGTACTTTATTAGAAAATTTACGATCGCCAGATTCATTGTAACAGTAAATTTTTATTGGAAATTCAAAATCATAACCAGTAACCTTTAAATAATTTTGAGTCTGAGAACTATAATGATAGTTTGGATACCCATGTGGATTTTCACTATAATCAGTTTTAGAAAGATTGTATTCTAAACCCATTAACTCCATAATGGCAACAGGTTTGAAAATATAGTTACTTTTTTCTGGATGAATTAAAGAATCCAAATTTTGATTAAAATAGGGTTGTAAGTCTTTGTAAGAATGTGCAATCGTTATATAATAAATAATGGAACTAATTGCTATTTGATCGACGGTGGTAATTTTATTTTTAGAACGCTTCACTTTTCCATTTTCTAGGATATTATTTTTAATGAGTATCTTTTCTAATCGATTTAATTGACTTCGTTCACTAATAGAAAAGCCACTTATTGGACCAAAACCAGAAAGAAGTGCAACCACAAAAAGACTCATCGGAATTACTTTAATATTTTTACGTTTACTAACCAAGAAATAGATTGCATTGGCAAATAACCAAATTGCTAGTGCAATAATAAAATATCGATTTTCAGTAATTCCGTATTCAACAACACGTCGGCCTATCGCAAAAAACAACAGTACAATTAGTGGAAATAACGCTATGAAGAATCCCTTTGTATAATTGCTAATCCATTTATGATTTTCATCTTCACGCAATGGCCAAACTAATAACAATGCTAAAATTCCTGCAGTAGAAAATCCGATAATCAAATAAGAAACCCAACCATGCGGCCAGTGCATAGTAATTAAAATTTTTGTTGTGTAGGTATATAAAATTACGAGGTAAATTGTAACTAAAGGCAATAATACAAATTGTGTAAAAACACGTAAACCCTTGGGGTAATCTTGGTTAATTTCTAGTTGTTGAATATTCTCAGGGATGCCTGCCAAAAAAAACCAAGTATTAAAAACGATGCCAATTAAACAAGCTAAGTAACCGTAGGTTTTATCAGGGATATTTACATCAAACAAATTATCAATTGCTAAAAGCGCGAGTGCTAATCCAATATATAAAACTGATGAATATAGCGATGTTGTAATAAATCGAATAAAGAGTGTTTTATTATATTGCCAAAACCCATTGATTTCTAAAGTCACTAAGTAAGGTGAAAACGCAACTGAAAGATGAGCTGCCAACGTTAAAATAAAAAACTGAGCCATTACTATCATTGATATTTCTTCGTCGGGCAACCTCATAAAATAAACAATCATTAATCCCACAATTATGAGATTTATAATCCATTGAGTTGATTCACGAATTGTATATCGATTAAAAAATAAAGTAATACTTACAAAACTTATCATTCCTAAATAGATAGTCATTAATAAATGAATCATTACATTTTCTGCAGCGAATTTATTATTACTAATAAATGAACAACAAACATAAGTTGCAAATATTGAGCATAGCAATGCTAATGGAAATCGCTTGAAAGTGCGAATAAATTCTTGTTCTAAGTTTTTTATGGATGGAAATTTCATCTGTTAGTTAGTGTTACCACGAAACTACAAAAGGAATTGGATCGATCATATAAAAAACGGATTTAAATTGGAATTCACTATATTTCTTATTTTAATAGGTTTAAAAGATGAAAGGTTAATACACTTAAAAATAAAAATTCAATAATGAATATCGGAAATAAGATTATTAGAAAAATATTACGAAATTGCAACCATAAAATAGCATTTAAATGTATTATACTTCCGTCGTACATTTCATTATTTTTTAAGAAATGACAAATCAAACTGATAAAATTAGAATTGACAAATGGATGTGGGCAGTTCGTCTCTATAAAACAAGAAGTTTAGCTGCAGAAGCTTGTGAAAAAGGAAGAATAAAAATTGGAATACTTGAAGTAAAAGCCAGCAGAATGATAAAGCAAGGAGAAATCATTCAACTTCATAGAGGTCCTTGGCATCAATCAGTAAAAGTACTTCAACTTCAGGAAAAAAGAATGGGAGCTTCAATGGTAAAAGATTTTTGCGAAGACATTACTCCAATTGAAGAACTTGATCGGCTAAAATTACATCAAGCTGCACTCGCATCTTGGGATATAAAAAGTGGAGCAGGACGCCCAACAAAGAAAGATAGACGAAATATAGATGAATTTTTAGGAGATTGGTAAATGATTAAAAGAATAAAATTAGTTTGATTTCTTTTTAGGATAGGATATTAAATATTGATAAACCATCTCCTTTTCCGTATCTGAAATATGAGCTCGTTTTTGCATTTTATCAACATTATGTCTCCACTCGGAGGATGAATATTGAGACGGTCGATGTAAACGATGACATTCACCACATTTGTTCATGTAAATACTTCTTCCTTCGGTTAAAGTTTCGAGAGAAGATGAAGTATTCTCTAAACTAGCGGTAGGAGTATACATGGAAGGTTTACAACTATTAAAAGTAATTAATATCATTAAGCAAATTACTGATAAGTAAATTTTCAACATAATATGCACTGTTAAATTTTGAAATTAGAAACACAAAAATACTTAATTTTAATTGAGAACATCGATTTAACTAAATACATTTTACAACTTGTAGTCGTTTTTTTAATAGCTTTACCTAATTAATCTACTTCATATATTGCCAATAAATAAATTTAACTACCAATAATAATTCCAATGAAAAAAAATGCTGTATTCATCTTAAGTCTACTTTTCATTACGACATTAAATTACAACTGTATTGCACAGTGGTCGTCTAATAGTTTAATAAATACCGTTATAAGTGACA
>JBBRAW010000123.1:0-9053 GCA_038206385.1 Bacteroidia bacterium
ATCAACGCAGATAAATTAAAAGGAAAAAAGTATGCATTTACTGTTTTTGATATTACTGGAAAATTGATTTTTAAAGAGGAAGGTAATTTAACATCGCAGTATTTTACTAAGGATTTAAGTATGCAAAGTTTTGCACAAGGAGTTTACATTGTCGTACTACAAACGGAAAAAGAAAAATTAGCAACTAGGTTTGTTAAGTAATTTTTTCTATCAATTTTTTTTCTTGCTAAATTATTATTTGTTATCCAATTTTGTTTGTTCATTTCTTTTAGTGGGCAAAAGAAACGAACCAAAGAAAAGCCCACAAGCGTAACCAACTATCAATTGAACATCGTGCTAACTACAAAAGTTATTAAGTGAAAAACAAAATACAGTGCTTTCTATTTTCTTCATCGGTACATCAATTGATAGTTCGCTCTTACGCTTGACCACAGCCGCACCGTTACTTTCATTGTTTATGCTCAAATTTTAATATTCTTTTAATAGTATTTTCAGAATGATTAAGACGCATTCGGGAATTTCATTTTATTTAAGTCCCTCCTTCGGAGGGATTTAGGGAGGCCTGAAATTAGTCAGTTAAAATTAAATTCTTCTTTTTTTATCAAGCAGAGCATGAAATTTTCGGCCTCAGCTTGCGTACCATTGTACTTATTGAGAATTATGAGTGGAGTGAAAAATAAAAAGTAAGAAGGATTTTTATGTCGTAAGGTGCAGACGAAAATTTCATGGTCGGGGCCACCCGGCCCTGGAGGGATGAAGAAATAAAATTAACCTTAAAAATAAATATTGAGCCGATGCGGCGAAACGAAAATTAAGCAGACTAAAAATAAAAGGTAAGCCGAAGCAGTGAACCAGAAATTTAAGCAGACTAAAAATAATAGGTAAGCCGAAGCGGCGAAACGCAAATTTAATGCAACTAGAAATCATAATATCAATTGGTAGTTGACCTTTATTCTATACAACAACCACACTAGTTTTAAAGTAAGTAAAAATTATAACCTAATAACGAATACTAAATTGCTCCTTGCTTAAGTCCGGATCAACAAATAAAATCCCCATCATAAAAAGATCAACACTCACTGTAACACGCGGATGGTTTTGTAATTTCTCCCAAGCCTCTTTCATCCCCTCCGACCAATTAATATCATCAATAACAATTACCGAATGTGCATTAAGGTAAGGATGGCATTGTTCGAAATAACTTAATGTGGGTTCAAGTTTATGATTGCCATCAATAAAAACAAAATCAAGTTTAGAGATTTTTTTTAATGCTAATGATAACGTATCATCAAATGCACCTTGAATAATTTCAATATTGTATTCAGGAAATGCAGCAAACGATTTCTGTGCAATTGCAGCAGTGTTTTCACATCCTTCAAGTGTGATTAACTTAGCTTTTGGATTTCCAGATAATTGGTAAAGCGCACTAATACCAACAGAAGTCCCAATCTCTAATAAATTTTCCGATTTACTATAACTGATCAATCGCGATAAAAGTCGCGCGTATTTGGCAGGCTTACTCGAGTGCCTTGCAATATAATGTACACTTCGCTCCTTATAAATTTTTCCGCCAAAACCAGCACCGAAATCACGAACTTGAATTAGCGAATTATCTGCCAATAATTGTGATCGTAAATTTTCAATCTTATCATACTTCAACTCACCTTTATCTTTTCTAAAAACGCTTTCATTTAACTGGTACATGAATGGCGATTGTAAATCATGACGATTCTGTGCGCGAAAATAATATTTTAGATAACTAATGATAAAGTTTAAACTGCGCATACTATCTTGATTCACGTTTCGATTTCATCATTGAAAAAAAAATACTGAATGAAAGTGTAGCAATAATGACAAGTAAAGTCAGTAAGGATGGTATTTCATAATAATGCGACATCAACATTTTTGTTCCTACAAATGTTAAAATTATTGCTAATCCATATTTGAGGTAATAAAACATTCCCATCATCCCTGCTAATGCAAAATACAAGGAACGTAATCCCAATATTGCAAAAACATTGCTTGTATAAACAATAAAAGTATCTTGTGTAATCGATAAAACAGCAGGAATAGAATCTACAGCAAATATTAAATCGGTAAAGTCTATCACCACCAATACAAGAAATAATGGTGTTGCAAATAAAACCCCTGATTTTCGAATAAAGAAATTTTTTCCTTCATACTCATCCGTTACTGGAAATATTTTCTTACACATTTTCACCAACAAGTTATCATCCAGCTTAGGATCATCATCATCCTTTTGAAACAACATTTTTATACCCGTGTAAATTAATATTCCTCCAAAAACAAATATCATCCATGAGAACATATTAAACAAAGCTATTCCGACAAGTATAAATGTTCCTCGTAAAATTAATGCGCCAATGATTCCCCAAAATAAAACGCGATGCTGAAACTCTTTCGGAACTTTGAAATACGTAAATATTAAAATGAATACAAAAAGATTATCAACACTCAACGACCATTCAATTACATATCCCGTAAGGAATTCAACAGCCTTAATTTTTCCAAACCAAATATAAACAAGCACATTAAAAATAATAGCTAATGCAACCCAAAAGCCAACCCACTTTAACGATTGTTTTATAGAAACCTCGTGCGATTTTTTATTAAGCACAATGAGATCTAGCGCAAGCATCGCTAGAATAAAAACATTAAACCAAATCCAGAAACTCATTGGAATCATTCAACCAAATATTAACGAAAACCATTAAGGATCTCTATTTTTTTATTACTTGCTCGTATTGTTTTGGATCCAATGCTCGTGGACTCCATTGATTTAAAAACTCTAATGTGCGTTCTTTACTGTATCCTTCGCCGTCTTCAAGGTATTCAGAATTTTGTGTATGAATCCGTTTGCCATTTGCATCAAGAATAACGAATACTGGATATCCAAATCGTTGTGGAAAATCAAGCGCCTTCAACGTTTCTAAATTGGGAACTTCCTTACTGTAATTGATATGCTCCATCACAAAATCCTTTTTTATCATCGAGTCGATAGTAGCATCTGCTTCAATAAATTTTTGAAACATTCTACACCATCTACACCAGTTTCCTCCCACCATCAACAACACCTGTTTATTTTGTTGTTTCGCACTTTTTACTGCATCAGCAATTTGCTTTTTTGCATCTAACTCAGGATGATACATCATTGCCGCTTTTTTTATTGCAGAACTATCTTGCGCAAGTAAAGAAGAAGTTGCACTTATCAATAATAAAAATAGCAGTAAATATTTTACGATGTATTTCATTTTAATTCTACGAATAATTTTTAATAATTATTTCTTCTCCTCAGCTTTTTCAATACGCAGTCCTACATCCATCATACCTGATAATGGATTCATGCGCATCGCTTGTATTAACTCAAAACGATATTCACCAGCTTGTGGAAAACGAACATTATGTTTGAAGAGAATTCTATTATCCCAAATATCCCCTAAGCCATTTCCCAACCATTTACCATCAGCATTTGCTAACATAATTTCTGCTGTATCACGATCTAATTGTCCGCCAGGAAATCGCGTATTGATGAATAAAAATAAATTACTAAACGGATACGATCCCGCATTGCGAATATTGAGATACACATTTTGCGCATGAATAGTATCCGTTATTTGAGCTGTGAAAACCACTGGCTTATCAACATCCCATAAAGATTTTTCAATCTTTTGATTCTGCTCAAAAACCACCGTGTTATCGCAGGAAGCAAAAAACAATACCGCAATTACAGCGAATAAAATTATGCTTCCTGAAAATTTAATTCTCGATACTACTTTCACGTTGTTAATTATAAATATTATTCGCTAGCTCCAGGCCTTTGACGAGGTGGACGTGTTGAAGGAGTATTTGTTGGTGCAATATATGGCGCAGATGGAGGTGCTTGTTGCATAGGTGCAGGAGCTGCTTGTTCCGGTGCCACTGGTCGAGGAGCTACAGGTGCCGAAGGTTGCATCGCATTTTCCTGATTCGCATTCGGATTTGAAATCGGTTGTCGTGGTGGACGATTACTTGGAGCTTGCTCACTTCGATTTTCTTGAACATTTGGTCGAGGAGTAGGATTCACTTTTAGCGGCTCCGATTGCGTTGATTGATCTTCAGGCTTCGTAGGTTGTGGTCTATTTCCTTGATTTTTATTTTGGTTTGGATTCACACCTTGGTTTGGATTCTTCCTCGGTGCCGACTGATTTCCTTGTTTCGGATTTTGCTCTGTTGAATTATTCTGTGGCGAAGTTTGTTGCGCTCTCGGTTGCTGCGGTGATGCCTGTCGTGCTGGTCGGGGAGTTCCTTGCGGACGATCACCTTGCGGATTAGCCAATGCAGTATTTCCCGTTACTGGAGCAGGGCGATTTCCTTGATTTGGTCGCTCAGAATTATCTCCACCCTTTTTCTTTTTCTTCTTTTTCTTTTGATCCATTCGCGTAAGACTATCTTGTCCTACAACATCTTTGAAATCGTGCTCATCTTCTTCTTCCTCTAAATCAAGACTACCAAAATCATCTGGACGCTCGTTTAGTTTATTCATTGCAACAATTTCTTTCACACGATCAACCGCCATTGGAATCCAACTTTCGGCAGCAAAAAATGTACGCTCTTCCCCTTCTTTTGGCTCAGGAATAATGTTATACCACATGATGCGCTTGAAAATGTCCGTCTTGCGATGAACCATCGTTCCTTTTCCAGTAAGTAATTTAACATTCGATTCTGGAATGTCTTTTATTGCATCCATATACGTATCCAACTCATAATTCAAACAACATTTCAACTTGCCACATTGTCCGGCAAGCTTTAATGGATTGAGCGATAAATTTTGATAACGTGCCGCACTTGTTGAAACAATCTTAAAATCTGTAAGCCACGTAGAACAACAAAGTTCTCGTCCGCAAGAGCCAATTCCTCCCAAACGAGAAGCTTCTTGACGCTTACCAATCTGACGCATCTCAATTCTAACTTTAAATTCATCAGCAAGTTTTTTTATCAACTCACGAAAATCTACGCGTTCATCGGCAGTATAATAAAACGTTGCCTTTTTACCATCCCCTTGAAACTCCACATCACTAAGCTTCATCTTTAAGCCGAGTTCTAATGCAAGAGTTCGCGAGCGATGCATCGTTTTATGTTCGAGGTCTTTTACTTCTTGCCACTTTTCAAGATCTGCTTGCTTTGCATGACGATACAAAAGTTTTATTTCCGCAGAATCTTCTTTTACATCTTCCTTACGAAGCTGAAAACGAACAAGCTCGCCTGCTAAACTAACCTCTCCGATATCATGACCGGGGTTTCCTTCAACCGCCACAAATTCACCAACCTTAAGTTCAAGGTTATTGATATTCCGAAAAAACTCTTTCCTGCTGCCCTTAAACCTAATTTCTACAATGTCAAAAGGTTTTTGTCCTTGGGGAAGGACCATATCAGCAAGCCAGTTATATACATTCAGTTTATTACATCCGCTAGTGCCACAAGTACCATTACTTTGGCAACCACCAGGAGTTGAATCGGTTGTGGTGGTTGAACATGTACTACATCCCATAATCTATAGGTTTATATGTTCAATTACCATTTATCATAAGCTGTTGTTAATAGCTTAATTATTTAATTTGAAGAATTCGACTAATCTTCAACGACAAATCTAAGAATAAGATCTTAGCATTGGCATTTCTTTCCACATGATAATGTGCCTTATTTAATTCAGTCACAAAAGAATCAACGTTGTTCTCATTCACAAAAGGTAAAAATAACTTTAATTTCTCTTTTTGCTGAATATCTAATTTCACCATTTCATTACTAGCCATATTCATCATCAAGCATTCGCGCACCACTTGGATATTGCTGAAAAGAAAATTTTTCTGTTGATCCCTGTTCAAGCTTGACATAACGTCTACCCAAGTAATAAGATTGCTCATAGATTTTTCAGGTTTAAAACATAAGCGCATCCAATTTACAAAATCTTGCTCGTGGCTTCCATCTCCTGGTTCTTGTGATGCTAATTCTAGTGCTTGATGAAAATCACCATCTGCAAACCGTGCTATTTCCTTCGCCTTCTCTTGTGAAATATCTTTTTGGATTAATGCATCAACGATCTCATCATCTTTCAAACGACTAAGTTTTACCATCTGCGTTCTTGAAATAATGGTTTGCATTAATAGATCACGCTGTTCACACGCTAGCAAAAAGATAGTTTTATCAGGCGGCTCCTCAAAACTTTTCAATAATTTATTTCCAACTGTTGCATTCATTCGTTCTGGCAGCCAAATTATAATCACTTTAAAGGGCGCTTCAAATGCCTTAAGATTTATTTTATGGATGATATCAGCAACTTCCTCATTCATGATTGTGGCTTGCTTGGTGTCTGATTCTGCAATTACTTCCACCCAATCATTATAATCGAGATAAGGATTTGCCAAAGCAGTGCGACGCCAATCAGCAATATAATCGGAACTCTTAGGGTTTTTAAGCTTCTTAGTTGTCATTACTGGAAATACATAGTGTACATCAGGATGAACCATTTTCATGTTCTTCTTGCAGGACAAACAAACTCCACAACTATCAATTGTAGTATGATTTTCACAGGTAAGATATTGTGCAAAGGCATTTGCAAGAGGCCACATCCCAACACCCTTCGGACCAAAAAACAATTGCGCATGACTTACTCTTCCATCCTTATGGGATAAAATCAATTTCTCCTTCACGAGATCCTGGCCGATAACTTCGCTAAATAACATTCGGCAAAAGTAAAGTAATTTGAAGATCTGAAAATTGGAGGATTTGAAAATTATTCAACTATTCGCGAGTACAATACAAAGTGATCTCCTAATAATAAATCACCTATTTTTATCCTTCCAATAAAAATCCTATCATGCAATTAAAAACAGTCGACAATTATAATTTTTCAGGAAAGAAAGCTTTAATCAGAGTTGATTTTAATGTTCCACTCAATAGCGACTTTAACGTTACCGATCCAACAAGAATAAAGGCAGCAATTCCAACTATCAATAAGATCTTAAGTGATGGTGGAAGCGTAATTCTCATGTCGCATTTAGGTCGTCCGAAAGAAGGTCCGACAGAAAAATATTCGTTGAAACATACGATAAAAACTATTTCAGATTTATTAAATCGTCCTGTAAAATTTGCAAGTGATTGTATTGGTGCAGTAGCAAAAGAGGCATCCGATTCATTAAAAGCTGGAGAAGTTTTATTGTTAGAGAATTTACGTTTTCATAAAGAAGAAGAAAAAGGAGATAGCAATTTCGCAAAAGAGCTTGCATCACTAGGTGATGTATATGTGAATGATGCGTTCGGAACAGCACATCGTGCGCATGCAAGTACAGCGGTGATTGCTCAATTTTTTAAAGGGAAAAGTATGTTTGGTTATGTGATGGCTGGTGAATTATTAAATGCCGAAAAAGTTTTGAATAATGCACAAAATCCATTTACTGCGATCATGGGTGGAGCTAAAGTTTCTGATAAAATTCTCATCATCGAACGGTTGATGGAAAAAGTAGATCACCTAATTATTGGTGGAGGAATGGCGTATACTTTTATCAAAGCTCAAGGTGGAAATATTGGATCATCACTTTGTGAAGCAGATAAACTAGATCTTGCTTTAGAAATTTTAAATCGCGCAGCAGCGAATAATGTTACGATTCATCTTCCGGTGGATTCTGTTAATGGCGATAAATTTGATAAGGATGCGAACATCAATACTACCGAAATAAACAGTATTGCTGATGGTTGGATGGGATTAGATATTGGTCCGCAGTCGGTGGAGATTTTTACGAAAATTATTGCAGAAAGTAAAACCATTTTATGGAATGGACCGATGGGAGTTTTTGAAATGCCGAAGTTTGAAAACGGAACAAAAAAAGTTGCAGAATCAATTGTTGCTGCAACAAAAAACGGAGCATTCTCATTAATCGGTGGTGGTGATTCAGCAGCAGCCATCAACCAATTTCACTTTACTAATGACGTGAGTTATGTTTCAACAGGTGGTGGCGCACTTCTCGAATATATTGAAGGAAAAGAATTGCCAGGAGTGAAGATGGTGATGGATGCTGGGTTAGATGAATAAAATTATCACGAAGGGATCACTATGTGGAAAATTAAATTCCAATCAAATCTTTTAACCTCTTTATTAATAATCATGAAAAATATACACCCAGATTTTCAGTCAAACATTCCAATTATGATTGATATTTTCAAAAAATATAAAATCAAAAATGCATATTTATTTGGTTCAGTACTTACCGATAAATTTAATGATAAAAGTGATTTAGATATTTTAATAAACTTCCAAAATGAAGTTACAGATCCATTACTTAAAGGTGAATTATTGTGGAGCTTACAATTTGCAATTGAAGATGCACTTCATCTAAACGTGGATTTATTGCAAGAAACCACTCCGAAAAACCCATATTTCATCAAGGAGCTATTAGAAACAAGACAACTTATTTATGAACAATAAATATTACCAGGCTTTGCAAACAATAAAAACTTGCATTGAGAATATTGAAAGTCATATTGGAAGTAGCAAAATCTTTGAACAATATGATAACAACTTACTTGTTCAACAAGCCGTAGAACGTAATTTAGAAATAATTGGTGAAGCAACGAAAAGGCTACTAGAAATAGATAATGAAATTTCCATTTCAAGTACTCGAGCAATAATAAATACTCGAAACAAAATCGTCCATGGCTATGATGAAATTGAAAATACCCAGATTTGGGGCATTGTTATAAACTACCTTCCAACTTTAAAAAAAGAGGTGGAAATTTTACTTGCAAATTAATCATTTTTAATTAATGTTTGTTTTGCATTTTAAAACCAAATCAAATGCAAAATAATTACCAGGAGTTAAAATGGTGACGGATGCAGGATTGTATGATTAATTATTATCAACCTGAGTTCGGTTTAAGCGGCAAGCATTAATTGATGCTTTAAGGCATTTGTTTTATTAGGATTCGTTTCTTGAACATCTTTGCTGATGGATGGTTTTTTAGGGAAGAAAGAATAAGCTCCAAGTGCTCCCAATATATTT
>JBBRAW010000124.1:0-8983 GCA_038206385.1 Bacteroidia bacterium
ATCAAGGCTAGAAAGCTCTTCGACAAACCATCTAAATTGGGGATTCATTTCAGGAGCCCCTCCTGTAAGATCCACAGTGTGAGCCCCCGAAACACGAATTGCATTAATACATAGTTGCATTGTTTCTTTGGTCATTATTTCTTTTCTATCAGGCCCCGCATCGACATGGCAATGCTTGCAAACTTGATTACACATTTTGCCTACATTAATTTGAAATATTTCTAAAGGCTTAGTTGTAAATGGAAATAAATTTTGTTGTTTTAATTTATCCGAGAATTTTATGAAACCATCGTTTTCTAAAAAATCAATTTGGCTTTCTGATGAAGCTAATTCATGCTTTTGTGCTAAAAGTGATTTTGTATTCATTACATTGAAATTTCTTTGTACTTATTCATCATCTGTACACCATGCACCAATACAGCCCCACCTTTAATTGCAGATGCTACATGAACTGCTTCCATCATTTGTTTCTCGTCACAACCCTTTTCCATTGAGTCTTGAGTATACGCATCGATGCAGTAAGGACATTGCACTGCATGAGCAACAGCAAGTGCTATTAAAGATTTTTCTCGAGCAGTTAATGCGCCTTCTTTAAATACTTCGCCATAATAATCAAAGAATTTTTTTGCCAAATTGGGATCGAAATCAGAGATATTGCCAAATTTTTTAAGGTCTTCGGGATCGTAGTAAGTTTTCATAAATCTATTTTGATGCTAAATTAGAATTACTAAACTATTTAATTTGTCTTGATCGCGACATTTGAGTTTTTCTATCAATAGTTTAGATCATGCCCAACGACTGCAATGGGCCGCCATTATTTAATATATTTATCCTTAAGATTCTGAATAATTTCTGGAAAGTGCTTAAAATTATTAATGCAAATTTTACTTCGCATTTTTTTAATGTGTGCCTCTATCGATCTAGCTTGATTGTAGTCTAACTCCTCAATATAAAAATACAAATCCCAATCATCGGCTTTCGAAGTAAAGCTTCTCGAAAAATTTTTATTAAAATGTTGGCCAATTCTGTAAGGTAAATCTTTACAGCTTCCAGTGTAATAAGGATCTAGTTTTTGTGAATATAAAATATAAACTGAAGCCATATTGTTAAAATTAAAAAAGGCCTCTTATTACTAAGAGGCCTTACGTACCCAGTGCCGGAGTCGAACCGGCACGGTTTCCCACAGGTGTTTGAGACCAGCGCGTCTACCAATTCCGCCAACTGGGCAATTTGACAATTATAAATATTAAGAACTAATCTTTCCCGTCTACCACCCCGATAGCTATCGGGGCCGCCAAAGGGCATTATGACAATTATAAATATTAAGAACTAATCTACTTTCCAGTCTACCACCCCGATTGCTATCGGGGCCGCCAAAGGGCATAAATCAGAACTTACTATTGGGTTTTTTCGTCCACCAGCAAACTAATTTGGAGTAATCTGGGATGCGAAAATAGTAATTTTACAAGCGCAAAAAAGGTTTTTCACATAGGATTGTTAATTCAAGGTATTTTTCCTTTCTTTGCAGCCCTTTTTCCAACTAAATAAATGGCACGACAAGTAAAGATATTCTCAGGTACAGAATCCCGTTACCTAGCAGAGCAAATCGCAGATTGCTACGGCGCACCTCTCGGTGATGCTAATGTAGCACGCTTTAGCGATGGAGAATTCTCGCCGTCATTTGACGAAAGTGTAAGAGGGTGCGATGTCTTTCTTATTCAAAGTACTTTTTCTCCAACAGATAATCTTTTTGAGCTGCTTCTATTAATTGATGCTGCAAAAAGAGCTTCCGCACATTATATAACTGCCGTTATTCCATATTTCGGATTTGCTCGCAGTGATCGTAAGGATAAGCCAAGAGTTGCTATTGCCTCTAAATTGGTTGCCAATTTGTTAACCACGGCTGGAGTAACTCGAATAATGACGATGGACCTCCACGCTCCACAAATTCAAGGATTTTTTGATGTCCCTGTGGATCATTTAGATGCCTCCTCAATCTTTGTTCCTTACATTAAAAGTTTAGATCTTCCAAATATGATGATCTGTGCGCCAGATATGGGTGGTGTTCATCGCGCTCGTAGCTATGCTTCCTATTTTAGTGTTGATATGGCAATAATCGACAAACATCGTAAGCGCGCTAATGAAATTGAAAGTATGCACATCATCGGTGATGTAACTGGTCGTGATGTGGTGCTTGTAGACGATATTGTTGATACTGCTGGTACACTTACAAAAGCGGCTGGGTTATTAATCGACAATGGCGCTGCAAGTGTTCGTGCTTTTTGCACTCATCCCGTTTTAAGCGGACAAGCTTACGAACGTATTCTTGATTCAAAGCTTACCGAAATTGTGGTTTGCGATACTATACCACTGCGTAAGCCGTGTTCAAAAATTAAACAGCTATCAACAGCTGCATTATTTGCTAAATGTATTCAACGTGTTTATGCGTACGAATCCATTAGCTCTCTCTTTGTAAAAGCATAATCTATTACATTACAATGAAAACGATTGAAATTAAAGGCACTCAACGCGCCGACATTAGCAAACAAGAAGTAAAAGTATTGCGTGATAATGGCAAAGTGCCATGCGTTCTCTATGGTGGCGAAGATCAGATCCATTTCTCTGTTCTTGCTTTCGACTTCCGCGACCTTATTTACACTCCACAAGTTCACATGGTGGACTTAGATGTAGATGGCAAAAAATATCTTGCAACACTTCAAGATATCCAGTTCCATCCAATAACTGATGCAATCCGTCACGTAGACTTTTTGTTAGTTATTAAAGATAAACCAGTTACAATGAGTATTCCTGTAAAATTCACTGGAGCTTCGGAAGGCGTGAAAATGGGTGGTAAATTGGTAATGAAAATGCGTCGTGTGAAAGTGATAGCTTCTCCTGATGTAATGCCTGATTTTATTCCTGTGGATATATCTACAATGAAAATTGGTGGTAACATTCGTGTTCGTGATTTGAACGCTGCTAATGTCACTTTCCTTGATTCACCAAATAATGTGGTTGTTAGTGTTCGTATGACACGTAACGTTGCCGCTGAAACTGCAACAGCAGGTAAATAATCATTGAAAAAAGATAGTTTAGAGGAATCCATCACCGGGTTCCTCTTTCTGTTTTAAACTACATAGCTCAATCGGAATTATACCCTAAACTGAAATCCTCCACAATGAAATATCTCATCGCAGGACTAGGAAATATAGGTACAGAATACGACCACTCACGTCATAATATAGGTTTTGACGTGGTGGATAGCGTAGCTAAATCCTTAGATGCTACTTTCAAAAGTGGGAAAAAAGCTTGGGTGGCGGAGGCGCGTCATAAAGGCAGAACCCTCATCTTAATCAAACCAACCACTTTTATGAATCTTTCTGGTGAAGCCGTAAGGTTTTGGATGCAAGAGTTAAAAATTTCTCTAGAAAACACCTTAATTGTAACGGATGACCTTGCTCTTCCTTTTGGAACTCTTAGATTAAGACCCGGTGGAAGTGCGGCAGGACATAATGGCCTAACAAGTATTATCGAAATCTTAAATTCCGATAAATTCGGTCGATTACGTTTTGGAATCGGGAATAATTATCCAAAAGGAAGACAAGTTGATTATGTATTAGGCAAATGGGACCCAAGTGAAGAAGTTGTTTTGCAGGAACGTATTAAAATGTCTGAAGAAATTGTGAAAAGTTTTGCTTTAATGGGAATCCAAAACACAATGAATACGTATAATAACAAGTAACGGCAAGGTATTTGACTTGCCAAATTTGTAAATCTCAATCAAAAATACCATGAAACGAATTTTTTACTCCACCTTATACAGCCTCCTAATTCTTTCCTCTATTTCCCTGTTTGCACAAACTAACGGAGAAAATTCTGTGAATAGCCAAAGTTTAAGCACAGCTAACATAAAATCATTAGGGCGCGATATACAATTTTCTATTTACCCTCAGCCATCAACAGGTTCAATAAATATTAACTACAGTGATGTGCAAATTCAAAATCCAAAAGTAATGGTGTATGACCTTTTAGGAAATTTGGTTAATACAATAGAATCCGAAAGAATAAACCCAACAACATTTACAATTGATCTAAGCGAAAAAAAACCTGGTTATTATTTTGTAAAAATTCAAAGTGATAACGGTACAGTTTCTCGTAGAATTACCATCAAGCAATAAATTAGATAAACAATATTATCAAAGTCCTGTAGCAGACACTACAGGGCTTTTTTGATTTTACATAAACGAGGTAAAAAACTAAATTAGCATTAGTGCATATTTACTTAACCAAACTTTAACAAGCACCTAAATGTTTTTTTGTGAAATCAATAATGCATTTCACAGATGTATTAAAAAATCTAATAAAAAGAAAAAAACACTATTGAAATTCCAATCCTGAACTACTAAAATAATTGGCGCGGCTAGTAAGTCATTATTCATGATTCATAAATTTGTGTTATCAAGGTAAGTTGGTTTATTGTGAACGATTTCATTAACATCTTCTAATTTCATATCAATTAATTTTCCGATGAAGGTTTGAATTATTTTGTCAGTATCGTTGGTTAAATAAATATAAGAATAGATTTCGATTTTATCAATATCCTCTTCGCATCTATTTACTGGATTTGAAGAAATTATCTTTGAAACCTCTATTTCAAAGATGCCTTTATCAGATTTAGTTCTGAAATCAATCGTTTTAAAGAGTTCAGGAGTACAAGTAAATGTTGCAAAAAACAACTCCGTATGCACATCATCATCATAAACTTTAACAACATAATTTTTTTCTTCCTTTTTGATTTCAAAAATATTTCCTGAAAAAACCATTAGTTTCTTATTGATATCATACATATCGAACTTGGATTTTTGTTTCATTTTTTAAGGAACTGTATTTTTATTGTATAATTATACTTTTTGAACTACGCGTATGTGCACTAAAATATCCCAAACAACCACCGGAAAAATTACTGACAGGATTTGCAGGAGCTCCTGTTGAATTGGGGCCGTTCAGACTTTGTGACAAGCTGAAATAATATAAATATACAGACTTGTCAATACACTGCATTTCTATGCGGACACTATCTGCTGAATTAATTTTCAATTCATTTGATAAAGGAAATGCAACCATTCTTCCATCTGTATAGTTATCATTGTCAACAAGAACATTTTTATCCATTTTACTATTTACAAATATCCTAAAATGATAATAATTTTTAATATTTAAAGGATCTGTATAGTGAGGTGTAACTTGTTTTGATATTTTACCGCCAAATGAAATACTATCAACGGTAATTGTATCTAAATTTGTTTGATAAGGCATCGTTGAAGTCGCATAATATTTTTTACCTTCTGCTATTATGTTCATTGAATAAGTTCTCCCCTCCACTCCAAAAAGGCTGGATGATTTGTAAATGCCTGATGATTGCATCTGTAATGTTTCAGTGTTGCCCAAGTTATCACACAAGATAACAGAGGCTCCTTCAACACCTGGAAAATTATTATCATTAGAGAAATTTACTGTTTTGGTTATACTCACAAAGCAAGCGGCTGAATCATTAACAATGTTTGCCTCGATAACAATTTGAGGTTTGGAATCTTTAACTGTCACATCAATTACTTTCTCACAAGAGGTAAAAATGAAAGCGCTGCAGAGTAGCATTATTAGGTTGCTGGTAATTTTTTTCATAATTTTTTTTAGAATTTAAAATTGTAAGTGACTGCAGGGACCCAACGAAAGAGAGTAGTTTGAACAGCTTGTGTTTTTGCAAGATTATCAGGGTCTTGCCTGAAGGAAATTGAATACGCATTGTCTCTTCCATAAGCATTGTAGATAGAGAAGTTCCAGCTTGATTCAATCTTTGCTGTTTTTTTCCTATACCAAGTTGCTCCTATATCGAGACGGTGATATGCAGGCATACGATAGCCGTTGCGTTCGGTATAAAGAAACTGAACTTGTCCATCCAAATTATATTTGCCACTTGGAAATGTGGTTGCTTTACCTGTGCTATAAACCCATGTAGCACTTAAGCTCCATTTCTTATTCAAATCATAAATACCTACTATTGAAATGTCATGGGTGATGTCTTGTTTTGCATTATACCATTTATCATTATTAATTCCATCAATTTGTTTTTCAGTTCTTGATAAAGTGTAGCCAATCCATCCGTTAAATTTTCCGTATTTCTTTTTTAGAAATAATTCTAATCCGTATGCTCTTCCCATACCGAACAATAATTCACCTTCAATTTTATCACTTGCCTGAGTATTTGCACCATTCTTGTAATCAATTTGGTTTTTCATATTCTTAAAATATACTTCTGCACTGAATTCATATTTATTTTCTTTAAAATTTTTGAAATATCCCACCGAAATCTGGTCGGAAACTTCGGGCTTTACATTTTTACTTGATGGAATCCATAAATCAGTTGGGCTTGCAGAAGTAGTATTTGAAATTAAATGAAGGTTTTGAATATTACGTGCATATCCTATTTTGAAAGATGAAACAGCATTGATTTTATAACTTGCCGATATTCGTGGTTCAGGATTAAAATAAGTTTTTACAAATTGTCCAGAACTGAAAGTTGTAGTATCACTTAACTTACCTTCATTATTAAAAGTGTAAAAAGTTCCTTTACCTAATGTGGTGAATGAGGAAAAACGCAAACCATAAATAACATTTATTTTATCGGATGCTGTCCATTCATTAGTAAAGTAAACTGCATTTTCCCATGCCAAACGGTCTTCTATTTTTGCAGAAGTAACGCTTGAACTTTCAGATGCAGAAATCTCTCCGGGTTTAATTGTGTGATAGATGCTATTGACTCCTATTCGAATTTCATTTTTAGGATTAGGAAAGTATTGAAATTCTTCTTTAAAATTCCAATCTCTAATTTTTGATGTCACAGCAAGATCATTGTCGCCATTCTTGAAAGAGATCTTGTAACCATAATCACTGTAAATAACGGAAGTGTTTGAAAACAACTTTTTATTTACAATATGATTCCAGCGTATAGTGCCTGTTTTATTTCCCCAATCTATGCCATATATTGCACCGGCATCAAATACATCACGACCGAAATAACCTGACAAGTAAAGTCGGTCTTTCTTTCCCAATGTATAATTCATCTTAGCATTTAAATCATAAAAATATAATTTGCTTTTACGTTCACTTTCAACAGATGATAATTTTAAATAAATATCAGCATACGTTCTTCTAGCTGTGATTAAGAATGAACTCTTGTCTTTTTGTATCGGTCCTTCGATATTTAGTTTTGATGAAATTAAACCCAATCCTCCACTCACATGATACTTCTGGTTATTACCATCATTCATTTTTATATCAACCACTGATGACAAACGACCACCATATTGTGCTGGCATAGCTCCTTTATATATTGTTACATCTTTAATTGCATCACTGTTGAATGTGGAAAAGAATCCTAACAAATGGGAAGCATTATATACTGGTGCTTCATCAAGTAAAATCAGATTTTGGTCTGCACCTCCACCTCGCACATAAAAACCGGCATTACCTTCACCAGCACTTTTAATTCCCGGCATTAACTGCATCGTTTTTAAAATATCTTTCTCTCCAAACAAGACAGGAATTTTTGAAATCTCTTTAGCATCTATTTTTTCTACTCCCATGAGAGCGCGTGTTACGTTTGCGTCCTTTCTTTCGCCCGTAATAACAACTTCCCCTAACTCAGTTGAATTGTCATCTAGGGCTACATCTGTTTTTATGTCCTTCGTAAGTGAAACTTGTTTTTTTTGTTCACTGAAACTTATGAAAGAATAAATGATAGTATAATCACCCGTTGGCAATGTGAGAGAATAAAATCCATACTCATTACTAGCAGTGCCTATAGTAGGAAGTTCTTTAACATGAACAGATGCACCAATAAGTGTTTCACCTGATTTTTTGTCTTTAATAATTCCATTAATGGTGAATTGATTTTGTTTTGTGGTTACTTGCGCAAAAACATAAACAGATAATGTTAATGTTAGCAGAAGAGTGGCAAATATTTTTTTCATAGCGTCTGTATTATTTCAATTTTTACTTGTTTTATTTTTCAATATTATTAATAGTGCATTTAAGTTGTTCTAACGTTTATGCAAATGGATCTTATTCCAGCAACTTTTAAAGACTGATAAATTACTGCCTATGGTAATCGCTGATATCAGGCAGACATCCAAAATATTTTGAATAGTTAATAATGATAAAATTGTAAGCAGTAAATTTGTAGCAATAAATTCTTGCATAATATCCTTTTGTATAAATGGATTAATAATTTATGCAAAAGTCCATGTATAAAGGTGGGCCGACAATTCAATTATGCCATACCAAGGAATATGTCTGCCAACTCCTGTTTTAATTCTGCAAAAGTGCTATCTAAAAGCTATTTTCTATTATTTATTACCTGAAAAAACTGGTCTTTATATGTTTCTGAAACAGGAATTAGCTGATCAGCAATTTTTATCCTACTACGTTCGATAGATTCTATTTTGTTGATTCCAACCATATAGGATTTATGAACTCGACAAATAATATTGGAAGGTATGATCTTTTCAAGTTCGGTAAAATTTTGAAGGGTCATAATCCTTTTGTTTACCGTATGAATTCTTCGGTAATCTCTCATTCCTTCAATATATAAAATATCGTTTAAATTTATTTTCTCTAATCGGTTTTCTGTCTTTACAAAAATAAAACCTATTGGAGCATTGTTAAGAGATTGGTTAATATTATCCTGCGCTTTATTTACAGCTTTTATGAAACGATCAAAGGTAAATGGTTTTAGCAGGTAATCGGTTACATTGAGTTCATAGCCCTTAATAGCATATTCCTGATAAGCTGTTGTAATAATAACTAGACTATCTATTTTTGAACTCACAAGCAATACAATACCCGAAAATTCAACCATATTAATATCAATAAAAAGTAAAACAACTTTATTAGATTTAAAAAATAAAATACAATTAAATGCATT
>JBBRAW010000125.1:0-8959 GCA_038206385.1 Bacteroidia bacterium
CTACACCAATTGGTTTAGTAAGAAATAATAAATCACCTTCTTTAGCTGTGTTATTTTTTTTCAGATTTTTTAATTCAACGAATCCACTTACTGCTAATCCAAAAATTGGTTCAGGGCTATCAATCGAATGTCCACCAGCTAATGGAATTCCTGCTTCTTCGCAAACTGATCTTCCTCCTGCAACAACTAGAGATGCAATTTCTGGAGCAAGTTTATCGATAGGCCATCCTAAAATTGCAATAGCCAAACTGGGATTTCCACCCATTGCATACACATCACTAATTGCATTTGTTGCTGCGATTCTTCCGAAGTGAAATGGATCATCTACTATCGGCATAAAAAAATCAGTGGTGCTTATTAAACCAATTCCGTTTCCCATATCCATTACTGCAGCATCATCTCGCGAATCATTACCAACTATTAATCCTTTAAAAAAACTCTTCGTTTCATTTCCTTTTAAGATAACATCTAAAACCTGCGGAGCAATTTTACATCCACAACCATAGCCATGACTAAATTGCGTTAGTTTCACTTTCAAATCTTCTATCATACTTTTATTTACACTCCTATTTTTTACTATTTCGTACTTACTTTATTCGCTGCATTTATCAACTTTCTCACCTCCACTTCAGGTTCATTCCAAGTAATTACAACTGTTTCAATTGAACCTTCTACACGTTCATAATTGCCATGAGAATACGTTTTATCGTAGTAATAAAGTACGATCGACAACCATCCATACATGTCAGCGCGATCTAAAAATTCAATAGCTGCCTTTAAATGCTGACCACCTAATCGCTTTCCAATTCGTTCTGTTCTCTCTTTTAATTCCTCGATGGAAAACACACCATACTCTTTCAAAATTCTATCTTGCCTTACTGAATCAACAGTATTCATCTCCACTTGAACGGAATTTCTTATTTGATTAAAAATAACATTAGGAAGATTTACTTTACCGATTGCTCGGCTTTCATTCTCCAACCAAATTCTTTCCGTCAAATTCAAATTAGCAAGTTCCCATCCTATCAAATTTTCAAACTGTTCTTGTGATGGCTGATCTGGTTTTCCTAAATGGCCATAAGCAGAACCACGATGATTTGCTAAATCTTCCAAATCGATTATCTGCTCACCTTCTTCTTTTAAAAGATATAACATTTCAGTTTTTCCAGATCCTGTTTTACCACCTAAAACGATGGTATTAAAAGGCAATTCGAGCTGTGCCAATGTCCAATGCCGAAATGATTTATATCCACCTTTAAGTAGATGCACTTTAAATCCAGCCATCTGAAGTACCCAAGCCATAATATTGCTTCGCATCCCACCACGCCAACAATATAAAAACACTTCTTTATCAGGTGCTAATTCACTTGCTTTCGAAATTTTTTCATGGAACAATGGTCCTATCAATTCGAAGCCTTTTAAAACAGCTGCCTCGCGCCCTTCTTGTTTATAAATTGTTCCAATAATTACGCGATGTTCATTATCCATCAACGGCAATGAAAGTGCTCCAGGAATATGCGCTTTATGGTGTTCTGCAGAACTTCTTACATCCAATAAAACAGCATTTTTCTTAATCCGCAATGATAAAAAATCTTTTAATTCGTGAACAATAATTTGCATCTCACAAATGTAATCTTAAAAACGTCCATCATTAATACCAATAAAAAAGGCCGCTTGCGCGACCCAGTTTATATTAAAACCCAATTCAATATTTTAGTTCAGATTTGGATCCTCTGGAAAGTTCGCGAGGATTGCATATTCATTCCCCATAGTACGAAGCACTTGGCTCCATAAGGTACGAGGGTTATCGAAAAAGGTAAATTGTTTATTTCCATTAGAGATCAACCATGATTTCTCTTTTAATTCGCTATCCAATTGTTTAGGCTCCCATCCTGAATATCCCGCATAAAATCGAATTTGATCAGGACGAATTTGCTTGGTGTCGATAAAGAATTTTAATTGATCATAATCCCCGCCCCACCAAATTCCGGGTACTATTTCTTTTGCCCCTTCAAGCATTGGTCCAATGGTATGTATATAAAAGAGAGTATCTGTTTCAACAGGTCCACCAAAATAAAGTGGAACATCAAAATCTGGAAAGTCATCTACCGCATCATTTAGTTTAACATCAGTAGGCTTATTTAAGATAAATCCAAGAGTTCCTTTTTCGTCATGCTCGCTTAATAATACAACTGCGCGTTTGAAGTAGGAGTCAAGTAGAAATGGTTCCGATACTAAGAGACTACCTTGTATAGGTTTCATCAGTTTTTTCATGGCCATTTGTTTTTATAAGTTTAACTTTTCCTATGATTGATTGTTCTACTTTTATTCTCAAAATATTACAATAACGGTTACATTAATAAGTCGAAAACTGTGCCAACTCTACAATCTAATACGTAGTTTTAATCTCTACGGTTTTGGATAAATGGGATGTATTCATGCACCGATTTCTAACTGGTTGATTTTAATTCAAATCATTTTTAAAATTGAACGCATTTTAATTTCGAACGAAATACCTTTGCAATGAGTTAATATCATGGAAAACATAAATCAATTTCTGCAAAATACTCGTCATCAGTACGATAAAGGAATTCTTACGGAGAATCATCTTCAAGAGAATCCGATAAAGCAATTTGAGATTTGGATGGATGAAGCTATAACCGCAAATGTTGCAGAACCCAATGCGATGGTTCTTAGCACCGTTTCCAATAATATCCCTTCTAGCCGAATTGTTTTACTGAAAAGTGTTGATGAATCAGGGTTTACTTTTTATACCAATTTTGAGAGTAGAAAAGGATCTGACATGCAATCGAATCCGAATGTATCAGTAAATTTTTTTTGGCAGATTCAGGCCCGGCAAATTCGTATAGAAGGAAAGGTGGAGAAAGTTTCAGCTGAGGATTCTGACCTGTACTTTAAAAGTAGACCAAGAGATAGTCAGATCGGAGCTTGGGGATCTGCACAAAGCAAAGTAATCAAATCGCGCAAAGAACTTGACGACACTATTATTCTAATAAACAATCAATTCAAAGATCAAGAGATTCCAAGACCACCTCATTGGGGAGGTTACCTAATTCGTCCTAGTAAAATTGAGTTTTGGCAAGGTCGCCCAAATCGTTTGCATGATCGATTTTTATATGAATTAACGAATTCTGGATGGATGGTTTTTCGTTTGGCACCATAAAAATTTTAAAACCTTACAATTTACTTAAACTAATCTCGTCATTAAGACATGTTTATAAGAGTCCTACTTCTAGCATTACTAATCCTCGCTATTGATTTCTACGTTTTCCAAGCTTTCCGCTTCGCATTCAGAAATACTACAGAGCAAAGTCAAAAAATTACTAGCTACGTTTATTGGTCGTTTACTGCGTTCAGTTTACTGATCTTATTTGCCACCCTCATCTGGGATTTTCAGTTATGGCCGAAGGCCTTTAGAACTTACTCTACGGCATTTATTTTTGTTTTGATGATTTCAAAATTATTTGTAGTGATTTTCCTCTTAACAGATGATGTTTTCAGAGTTATACGATGGGCCTTTTCGAAAATTATTAGTACTCCTGCGGTTGCTGCTTTACCAGGAACTGATGTTGTTGGAAATTCCATAACGCGTTCTGATTTTCTTGTGAAAACAGGATTAGTTATTGCTTCGATACCTTTTGTTTCGCTCTTATGGGGAATGGCAAAAGGAGCTTATGATTATCAGGTAAAAACGATAAAACTTAAGTTACCAAATTTACCTAAAGCTTTCGAGGGTTATCGCATAGTTCAGATTTCGGATATCCATACAGGCAGTTTTGTTGATACTGAACCCTTGAAAAAGGCTGTTAAAATGGTCAATGATTTGAATCCAGATATCCTCTTTTTTACTGGTGACTTAGTGAATAACCGTCATGAAGAAGCAGTGCCACATTTTCCTCAACTAGCACAGCTTAAAGCCAAACATGGCGTTTATTCTATATTAGGTAATCATGATTATGGTGATTATGTAATATGGGATAGTGAATTAGAAAAGCTTAAAAATTTGAATGATCTCATCCAATCACAAAAAGATTTAGGTTGGGATATTTTGTTGGATGAGCATCGCATCATTGAAAAAGATGGAGAAACAATTACATTAATTGGTGTTCAAAATTGGAGTTCACATTTACGTTTTCCTAAGTACGGAAGCATGGAAAAAGCAACTCAGAATATTAAATACAGTAATGTAAATATTTTGTTATCACATGATCCTTCTCACTGGAGTGGAGAAATTTTAACTAAATATCCTCAAGTTGATTTGATGCTTGCTGGACATACACATGGAATGCAATTCGGCATTGAATTACCTTTCTTAAAATGGAGTCCGGTGCAATATATTTATAAGCAATGGGCTGGATTATATACGCAGGGCAAACAATATTTGTATGTAAACCGTGGTCTAGGATTTTTAGGTTATCCTGGTCGAGTTGGTATATTACCTGAAATTACAGTAATCGAATTACACAGCGCTTAGGTCTTTGTAACAGAAAGAACTTAATTTTACCGCGTGAATGCTACTACACCTTGCCTGTATCTAATTCCTTCTACTCTAGGAAATGAGGATCCTGAATTATTTCTTCCTAAAGGAACGATTGATATTATCCATCAATTAAAATATTTCATCGTTGAAAATGAAAAAACAGCTAGAGCATTTTTAAAAACGTGTAAGATTGTTTTTCCCCAATCAGAATTGGTGATTTTAGAATTGGATAAGCATGATCCAAAACAAGATATTCAAACCTTTTTGAAGCATAGTAAGGATGGACATTCCATTGGTCTTTTAAGCGAGGCTGGTTGTCCTGCTGTTGCAGATCCAGGCTCCTTGATTGTTGCTACTGCACATCGTTTAAACCTAACAGTAAAACCTTTAGTCGGACCTTCATCCTTGTTACTTGCGTTGATGGCATCAGGATTAGAGGGTCAACGTTTTTGCTTTCATGGATATTTGCCTATTGACAGAGATCCGAAATCAAAGGCGATTTTAAAGCTAGAACGGGAAGCACAAGTTAACAAGCAAACACAGATTTTTATAGAGACACCTTACCGAAACAACACACTTTTAAAGGATTTACTTTCTATATGTAATAACGATACTAGATTATGTATCGCTGTTGATTTAAACACACCTTCGGAATGGATCAGAACTATGCGCATTCAAGAGTGGAAAAAGCAAGTTCCAGAACTTCATAAGAAGCAATCAGTCTTTTTGTTGTTATAGGTGATTTTACGATCAACTTATTAGGTATCATCACTTGGATTTGAGAGTTAAATTTTATTTAAAAAAGACATCCTCTAATTCACCTAAATATTTTTTGCCGTCGAATCAATTAATATCATCCTATCTGATTCTTTTTGTGATTATTTTTCTTTAATTTTCAACACTCTAATGTCAACCGATAACTTTATGAAAACAAAATTTACTTCATTACAAATGGCTTGGCCAAAAAAATTCAAAAAATGGTATGTAACGGCATTGCTGTTCTTATTCGCAACGTTTGCAAATGCTCAGGCTCCAAACTGCAACGCTTTCTTTTTGCAGTTTCCTAATAATGCGAATCCCGATAGCATCCATTTCTTTTACATTGGATTTCCAATGACCTCTTATTCATGGAATTTTGGTGATGGTGGAACAGCAACCACAGCAGCGCCTTGGCATTATTTTGCAACTCCAGGAACTTATAATGTTTGTTTAATAGTTTTCGATTCAACTGCAGGAGGTACTTGTACAGATACTAATTGTGTTACCGTTAACATTTCAGGAACTGGAATAAACTGCAACCCAAATTTCTTGCACTTTGCTGTTGGAAATAATCAAGAAAATGTGAACTTCTTTTACATTGGATCTGCAGCCACCTCTTATGCATGGAATTTTGGTGATGGAACAACTGCAACTATACAAAATCCGGCTCACTTGTATACGGCACCAGGTACTTATTATGTTTGTGTAGCTATTACAGATTCAACTGCCGCTGGTACTTGTACTGGAACATTTTGTGATTCGGTAATTGTTACCAATCCTCCTCCTACTTGCAATCCTCGTTACTTTCAATTTCCAGCCAATGGAAATCCAGATAGTATACGATTCTTTTATTTTGGCACTCAAGCAACTTCCTTCGCTTGGGATTTTGGAGATGGATCAACTTCTACATTGCAAAATCCTAATCATACTTACGCGAGCACAGGAATATATATCGCATGTGTAACAGTTACAGACTCTACATCAGGTGGTACTTGTACTGGAACTTTTTGTGACACTGTTAGAATTGTTACTCCACCGCCAATATGTAATGCACATTTTGTTCATAATGTTATAAACGGTACTGATAGTATTCGCTTCAACTATAATGGAAATGCAGCAGCAACTTATCTGTGGGATTTTGGTGATAGCACTTCTTCTACATTGCAAAATCCTAATCATCTTTTTCCTAGAACAGGCAACTATAATGTATGTGTAACAATTACAAATACAAATTCTGGTGGTACTTGTACCGATACTTATTGCACTACCTTTCATGTTACAATTCGTCCTCCTGTTTGTAATGCACATTTCAATCGTAATTCTTTTAATGATCCTGATAGCATTCAATTTACTTATAATGGAACTACTGCTACAACCTATGCATGGGACTTTGGCGATGGAACAACATCAACATTAAAAAATCCATTACATGTATTTGCGCAAGGAGGTCAATACCATATTTGCGTAACTATTATTACAACTAATGGAGCTGGAACATGTACTGATACTTATTGCAGAAATAGTAATATTCCAATTACACCTCCAACATGTAATGCACATTTTGGACATTACACAACTTCAAATTTAGATAGTATTGCTTTTGTATACAATGGTGGAATAGCTGCAACGTATTCATGGAACTTCGGAGATGGAACAAATTCAAATGTGCAAAATCCATCGCATGTCTATTCGACCTTTGGAAATTATTTAGCGTGTGTTACTATTACAAATACTAATAACGGCGGAACATGTTCAAGTACTTTTTGTGATTCAGTAAAAGTATTAGCAGCAATTCCAGTTTGCGATGCACATTTCCAACATGTATCAGCAATTGATCCTGATAGTTTACAATTCTTCCCAATAAGTACAGGTGCATTAACTTATTCGTGGGACTTTGGGGATGGTTCAACTACTACAACATCTACTCCATGGCATCAATTTGCTGGTGGTGGATTGTATAATGTTTGTTTAACAATCACTGATTCAACTGCTGGTGGAACATGTACAAATACAATTTGTGACACCGTAAATATTCCATTTCCTGCTCCAATTTGTGATGGTCAGTTTACGTATGTTTCAATTGTTAATCCCGAAGACATTTCCTTCTCTCCATTAAATATTAACGCATCAACGTATGCATGGGATTTTGGTGATGGAGATACTTCAACAGCGAATTTACCTTCACACAATTTTGCTTTATCAGGAACTTATATAGTTTGTTTAACAGTTACAAATACAACACTTGGTGGTAGCTGTTCAAATACATGGTGTGATACTTTAAATATTGTTATTCCTCCTCCAGTTTGCGATGCAACATTCGGATATTTTGCTCAGTTTAACAATCCTGATAGTATTCATGTGAATGCAATTATTACTACTGCACAAACTTATACTTGGGATTTTGGTGATGGAAATATTATTTCCTCGCAAGCTGATGAATGGCATTTATATTCATTACCTGGTGATTACACTATTTGTTTAACGGTTACTGATTCGAATGCAGGTGGTACTTGCATAAATACTTGGTGTGACACAATAAATATTCCTTTTCCTGCTCCAATTTGTGCAGCTCAATTTGCTCAGTTTAATATAAATAATTCTGACAGTATTCAGTTCTTCTATTCAGGTTCACCTGCCTTAACATACTCATGGGATTTTGGTGATGGCGGAACATCAACAATAGCTGATCCAATACATAAGTTCATAATCACCGTTCCAACTACCTTCTATGCGTGTGTAACAATTACAGATTCAACAGCAGGAGGAACATGTTCTAGTACGTGGTGTGATTCTGTACATGCTTCTGTATTAGCACCAATTTGTGATGCATCGTTTTCACACTTTGTTGGAAGTAATATTGACAGTATTTATTTCTTTCCTAACAACACAAATTTATTAACGTATACTTGGGATTTTGGAGATGGCGGGTCGTCAACACAACAAACAGATTGGCATAAGTATACTGCTATTGGAACCTATACTGTTTGTTTAACGGTTACTGATACAAACGGTGGTGGATCATGTTCTCAAATGCTTTGTGATACTATTCAGATAACTGGAATTACAGGAATAAATACTATTTCTTCAGCGAACGGAAGTATTAAAATTTATCCTAATCCAATGAATGAATCTGCAACCTTAGAACTTAATTCAACTATTGAAAAAGCAATTTTCACGATGTATGATTTAGATGGAAGAGTTGTTTACAAAAACGAAAATCTTTCAAGTGGAAAATCACAAATTGAAACGCGAGAGATAGCAAACGGAATGTATTTTTATTCTTTAACTTCTCAAAATAAAATTATAGCGAATGGAAAATTATTAATCACTCATTAATAGTTTTTAATTGCAAAACAAAATCGCCCTGTAGTAAATTACTACGGGGCTTTTTTAAATAAATATTTATTTGATCTAATCCATTATTTTTATCTCGATAACTATTGCGAATTAATTAATACTTATATCTGGAATGTTGCAGGAAAGATTGAAAAAATTATCCGCACAAATGCAAGTACAAAATCTGATCTTGAATTTAAGTATGATGCAACAGGAAATAGAGTTCAGAAAATAGTTAAACCTGATGGAAGCAGTGTTGAAAATGGTGGAGCAGATGATCAAACACAGTGGATAAGGACCAACTATGTAAAGGATGCCACAGGAAATACAATGGCAGTATATGATGAAAAAACAGTAGCTTCG
>JBBRAW010000126.1:0-8844 GCA_038206385.1 Bacteroidia bacterium
AGCAGAGTCTGGTACATCATCCGTTAAAACTGATTTTGGTTATGGTGGCAATGATTACTGGGCTGTTCGTTTTAAATATTTTCCTAGTAATGTTGGTATAGAAGAAATGAATTTGTTTAATCAATCGGTTTCAGTTTTTCCAAATCCTGCAAAAGATTTTATTAAAATTAATTCACAAAATGTTCCTATCAAAAAAATAGAACTTGTAAATTTATTAGGTGAAACCTTGTACTCACAAACTATAGAAAACGCACAAACAACGCAATTAATTTTACAACCCTACCAACCCGGCTTTTATTTTGTAAAAGTATCATGTGAAAAATATACGGTTACTAAAAGGTTGGTGAAAGAATAATAAGGAATTCAATACTCTTCATCAGCATCCGAAATTTCACTTAATGCTTGTTTGAGCTCAGCAAGGGTATGGCGGTTGTTCTGCTTTTGAGCAATCTGAATTCCATATTTATAAATACTGATTGCGTTATCTTGTTGATGGTTTGTTTCGTAAAATTTCCCAAGCTGATAATACAAAGCAAGGTATTCGGGCTGTTGTTGCTTAAGTTGGCAAAGCAATCGTATGGCCATCTCATTGTTTTGCAATTTTGAATACTCTAAAGCTAATGCATACTTTGAAAATGCATCAGAAGGATCTTCTTGCAGATACAATTCTAGTTGGGAAATACGATCTGTGCTCATCTATTAATTTGGATTGCAACGAAGATAAGCGCTGATTAATTCAATATCCTAATCCAATAGTTTCTAAACAAAATATTTTATGGATACTTTCAAGTAATTTAGATGTAATATCCAATTACTTTTTGCTTTGTAAATTCCATCGTTTAGAGTAGGTTTGCAGTTGTATTTTAGAAAGCGTAAAAATGAAGATTTTAGTTTGTATCAGCAACGTTCCCGACACTACCACAAAGATCAATTTTACAGATGATCATAAGTCTTTTGTTACAACAGGTGTTCAGTACATCATTAATCCCTACGATGAAATTGCTTTAACTAAGGCACTTGAACTTACTGAAGCACAGGGAGGTACAGTTACAGTTGTAAATGTTGGAGATGTATCTACTGAGCCTATCATCCGTAAAGCATTAGCAATTGGAGCTACCGATGCCATACGTGTAAATGCCGCTCCTCGTGATGCTTATTTTGTAGCACAACAAGTAGCTCATGTAGCAAAGGATCAAGGTTACGATCTTATTTTAACTGGAAGAGAGTCGATCGATTATAACGGATCTCAAGTTGCAGCGATGGTTGCTGAACTTCTAGATATTCCAAGTGTCTCCATTGTTAAATCATTAATGGTAGAAAATGGCATAGCAACTCTTGAAAGAGAAATTGAAGGTGGAAAAGAAGTACTTACCTGTCCTACTCCACTTATTGCAAGTGCAACAGAAGGAATGGCGGAACCTCGTATCCCAAACATGCGTGGTATCATGAGTGCGCGCACAAAACCATTGGTGGTGGTTGAACCAACTGCTGTTCCTCAACTTCAAGAATATGTGAAGTACGATAAACCAGCAGCTCGAAGTCAAGTGAAACTTGTTCCCTCCGATGATGTAAAAAAGTTAGTAGATCTCTTACATACCGAAGCTAAAGCTTTTTAATTTTAGTTAATCATCCAATAGATACCTAAACTTAAAGGATCAACTATCTGTTTTACAAAGAAAAAAATATGTCAGTTCTCGTATATGCCGAAAATGCCGGCGGTAAATTCAAAAAATCAACATACGAAGTAGTTTCGTATGGTTATGCAATCGCAGAAAAAACTGGAGGAAGTCTTACTGTACTTTCTATAGGTGATGTAAATGCTGATGAGCTTGCCAAGCTATCAAAATATGGAGCATCTAAAGTTTTGAATGTGACGAATGAAAAATTAAAGTCGTTTGTAAACATGGCTTACGCTGCCGTCATCGCCGAAGCATCAAAATCAGAAGATTCAAAAGTGGTGATTATGTCGGCTTCTTTTACAGGAAAGGGATTAGCGCCACGTGTTGCAGTAAAATTAGACGCAGGATTAGTGGATGGTGCTATTTCTTTGCCAGATATGTCGAATGGTTTTACGGTTCGTAAAGGTGCTTTTTCTGGTAAAGCTTTCGCTGATGTAACCCTTACAAGTGACAGAAAAGTGATCACCTTAATGCCCAATTCCTATCAAGTAAATGAACATCAAAAGGACGCGAACATTGTGGAGTTTAATCCTACTGTTCGTGATCTTGATTTCAAAGCGATGGTGAAAGAAATCGTTCGTGCAGCTGATAAAGTTTCGCTTCCAGATGCTGAAATAGTTGTTTCTGGTGGTCGCGGATTGAGAGGTCCTGAAAATTGGGGAATGATTGAAGAATTAGCAAATTTATTAGGTGCTGCTACAGCATGTTCGAAGCCAGTGTCTGATTCAAATTGGCGACCACATAGTGAACACGTAGGACAAACAGGAATTGCAATTAGCCCAAATTTATATATTGCAATTGGAATTTCAGGAGCAATTCAGCATCTTGCAGGAGTTAGTTCCTCAAAAGTTATTGTTGTTATAAATAAAGATCCAGAAGCACCATTCTTCAAAGCCGCAGATTATGGTATTGTTGGTGATGCTTTTGATGTTGTTCCAAAACTTATTGAGGCTGTAAAAGAATTTAAGGCTGTTAACGCCTAATCCTAGAAGCCAAAAGCAAAGTTTATATGAAGAAAATTAAACTGGAAATACTCGGTCTCTCCTTTAGTCAAACTCAATCTGGAGCTTATGCGCTCGTATTAGGTGAGGAAGAAGGTAAGCGCCGACTTCCAATTATTATTGGTAGTTATGAGGCTCAAGCGATTGCTGTTGAGTTGGAAAACATGCAGCCTGCGCGTCCTTTAACCCACGATCTTTTCAGAAATTTTGCAATAGAATTTGGAGTTCATATCGACGAAGTAGTCATTTATAATATTAAAGAAGGTATTTTTTATTCTAAATTGATGTGTAATAATGGCTCTGAAATAAAAGAGATTGATGCTCGAACTTCTGATGCAATAGCTATGGCGGTAAGATTTAATTGTCCTATCTATACTTATGAATTTATTTTATCATCATCAGGAGTTGTTTTAGAAGAAGGCGCAGAGATAGATAAGCCTAAAAGTCTTCCGAAAAAATCGGAGAAAAAAGCCCTTGAAGGTACGTCAAATGCTGAAGCTGAATACTCCTCTTTAAGTATGGAAGAGCTGAAAGAATCACTTATGCGTGCAATCGATGAAGAAGCTTATGAAACGGCATCCAAAATTCGCGATGAACTTACTAAACGAAAAAAATCATCACAACAGTAATTTTTTGCTGTCACCTTATAAACATTGAGCCGTAAACCACCCGACGGCTCATTTGCTTTTTATAGATATCTCCTTATTACCTTTGAAAACGATAAAGAGAACAATCTTTTTGAAAATACGTATAAAGCGATTGTCATATCAATACATAATATCACTCATTAATAAATTAAACATGTTGTCTTCAAACCGTTTTAATAACCAAAAATTTATTTTTGCAATTTTAATTTTATTGCTTTCCTGTACATCAACCTTTGCACAGTGGAAATGGCAACATCCATCTCCACAAGGAAACGACTTAAATGTAATTTCATTTGCAAATGCAACAACAGGCTGGATTGGAGGAGCAGGTGGCGCAATATTAAAAACCACGAATGGAGGTTCATCATGGACATCTCAAAATTGTAATTTCTTTAATCAAGTTGCTGGCATCTATTTTCCAACTACCACTGTTGGTTATGTTGCAATGGAATATAATTTTTTGAAAACTACAAATGGCGGATCAACATGGAGTGTGAATTATCGTTTCTCAAACTTGTATGCGCAGTCAATGTATTTTTTAAATGCTGATACAGGTTGGATTGCTGGAGTTTTTAACGGAATATATGGCATACAACAAACTCTTGATGGTGGGAATACTTGGTCGCCGCAAATGAACAATCTTAATGATGAAACTAAAGCAATTCAAGTGAATACATCAGGTAATGGTTGGGCTGTTGGTACTAATGGATTATATATGCAGACAACAAATTTTGGAACCCTTTGGACAACATCAACTCCTGCTGGAGCCATTAATTTAAATGCAATTAGCTTTACGGATGATTTGAATGGTTATATGGTTGCTGATGGTGGTTCAATCTATAAAACAATAGATGGCGGAACTAATTGGAGCCCTTCAACAAATCCTTCTGCTGGTGCAGATTTGAAATCAGTTTCTTTTAGTGATCCTAATACAGGAATAGTTTCATGTACTAATGGAATCTTATTATCAACGATTAATGGCGGTACATCTTGGCAAAGTAATAATCAACCAACATGGTTTACAGGAAATGCTGCTGCAACATTTAACGGAGGAAATTTTCTAGTCGTTGGAAGCTTTGGCGAGATATTAAAAAGCACAAATGTTGGAACTACATGGTTGTCTTCACAAGTTCGTGTAGCTGATAAAAATCTTTCTGGTGTATGTTCATCAACAAGTAATCTACTTTTTGCAACAGGCGATGCAGGAACGATATTAACTTCAACATTTGGTTCTAATTGGCAGGCATTAAATTCTGGAATAACTTCAAAGCTCAATGATATTGCTGCCTTAACTTCTACAAATATTACTGCTGTTGGTGATGGCGGAACTATTTTAAATAGCACGAATGGTGGCACATCATGGACCTCATTAACTTCACCAGTTACCGATGATCTCTATTCCATTTGCCGAGCTTCAGCAACACGATTATTTGCTTGTGGAAATGGAGAATCAATTATTCGTTCCAATAATTCAGGTGCAACTTGGCTTCCACAAACTACTACACTTTCTGGCGCTGGATTTAAATTTTTAGATGTGTTTTTTGTTAGTGCAGATACAGGCTGGATAGCAACTGATGGATTTGAAATTTTACGTACTGTAAATGGTGGAACTAACTGGAGTATTACGTCAACAACTTTTACTCCCGGAATTAGTTCTGTATTTTTTATTAATAAATTACACGGTTGGGCATGTACGATCAATAGTGATGTTTTAGAATCTATTGATGGTGGTGTTTCCTATCAATTGTTGTATTCGAAAAACGGAAGTTCTTTCGATAAAATTGTTTTCACAGATGCACAAAATGGATGGCTCTTCGGAAATGGAAAAGTATATCGTACTGCTGATGGAGGAATAAATTGGAGTAATGAATATATTCCAACTAGTCAACATATTAAGGATGCTGTTTTCTTAAACGGAAGTGATGCAGTTGCTGTAGGTGATGGTCTTGCTACAATAATTGCAAGAACAGGTGATTTACGACTACTGATTTCTGACACATTATTATGTACTGATAATACTTATACCACAACAGTAAATTCAACAGGCACATTTAATCCTGGTAATATTTTCGATGTTCAGATTTCTGATGAGTTCGGAAATTTTGATTATCCAATATCCGTTGGTTCTGTAAATGCAACTTCCAATACACCTATATTAATTAGTGTTCCCGCCGGACTTATTGATGCAAGCACTTATCGATTAAGAGTTTTATCTACAAATCCTCCAATTAACAGTCCAGTAAATAGTAGCGCACTTACACTACATAATTCTCCTAATGCATTTGCATTCGCAGGAGGTCCAACAGCCTTTTGTAATGGTGATTCAGTTACCATTTATGCTGTATATTCATCAGCTTGGACTTATCAATGGTTTAAGAATTCTATTCTAATAAATGGTGCAACTTCTGATTCAATAACAGTGAGTCAAACTGGCGATTATACGGTAAATGCAAATGATGGAATATGTGATTACACTTCTTCGATTGTTGATGTACTAGTTGTAACATGTACAGGAATTGCAGAAGTTTCAGGAGATAAAAACTACCATGCTTATCCTAATCCAACATCTGGAAAAATAACTTTTGAATGGAATAGAAATGTTGTTGTGAATCAAATTTCATTAAAAGATGTTGCAGGAAGAACTATTAAAACTATCAATAACATTAGTGGTCAAAAGCAAGAAATTGATTTGAGTACATTGCAAAATGGAATCTATTTCATCACTACTTCTGGGAGTAAACCATCTACAATAAAAGTAGTACGATACTAAGAAATTATTTTTTTGAATATGTGATTTCGCATCGAGCGGATTTCCATTTCATAATTAAAGCTATCCTTTTCTAATTGAACTTGCAAATTAAGTAGGGCAAATTTATTAGGCGATTTAAAGCCACGAATCCACTGATGAATTAGCCCAACATGTTGCCACTTCTCAATTACTTCGGTGAGTAAATCGAGTTCAATACGATTGCAATTCTCATTTAGCTTGTCCAAATAATTCGGGGATAACAATCCCGATAAACGAGAAACACGTTTTATTTTTTGTGCAGCATCAATCCAAGAGTCGGAAGGATAATTTTCGCCTAATTTAATTTCGGCAATTTTTAATTGTTTGAATAATCGCTTAAAAACGAATTTACTTTCTAATGCTTCGAGAAGAAAATCTAACTGTTTTTTATTTCGGATGTCATTCAAAAGTAAGTGATCATATTTTTGTCGGAAATTTTTATTGTATCTCGAAAAAAACTGATCATTCATTTGTGGAAGTTCAATTTCAGAATCAGCAGGAATTAATTTTTGCATCTGATATAACAACCCCAATTTCTTCGCTGCTTTATGAAGTTTCCCCCAATCATCAAGAATTGAAATTCCTTTTATTGCGGAAGTTTCCTTTCGTATGATCCAATCTAAAAACGAAATTTTTTCGAGCGTTAGGAGTGCTGAATATAAAAAATCAACCTCCGACGATTTGATATAATTATTTAAATCACCAATTGCATGGTCGCGATTAGAATCATAAAATAGTATTGCTCTTTTTCCCATGCAACAAAATTAATTGGCTAATGTAACCTTAACATTAAGTTTTCGGTATGCTTTATTATTATGCTGAATAAACTTTTTATCTTTAATTACATCCAATTCGAAAATAACATCATGCGAAAAATTATATTATCAATCATAAGCCTTCTTATTTTTACCAATTCTCACGCTCAAACAACGTATTATTTTCCTCCCAAAATTATCAATGCAACATGGGACACCATCTCTCCAACTTCACTTGGTTGGTGTACAAATTATATTGATTCCGTTTATGATTATCTTGATCTTACTCACGACAAAGCATTCATCATTCTTAAAGACGGGAAGATTGCATTAGAGCATTATACAGGAACTTTTACTAAAGATAGTATATGGTATTGGGCTTCCGCTGGGAAAACATTAACCGGATTCTTAACAGGTATTGCACAAGAAGAAGGTTTTTTATCCATCAATGACACTACTTCAAAATATCTCGGTAACGGATGGACAAGTTGTAATCCTATACAGGAGGCAAATATAAAAGTACGCAATCAACTTACAATGACTACAGGACTAGATGATAATGTTCCCAATGTAGATTGTACTTACGATACTTGTTTAATTTATAAGGCTGATGCAGGTACGAGATGGGCTTATCACAATGCACCCTATCATCTTTTACAAAATGTTGTTCAAAATGCTACAGGAGTACCTTTTTCACAGTACACGAATACAAAATTAAAGATGCCTACAGGAATGATTGGCTCATGGGTTGATTCAACTTATTACAGCAGAGCTAGAGACATGGCGCGATTTGGTTCACTGATTTTAAATCATGGAATATGGAATCAAGATACTGTGATGCACGACTCATCTTACTTCCATCAAATGACAAATACAAGTCAGAATTTGAATCTTAGCTACGGCTATTTATGGTGGCTAAATGGTAAAGGAAGTTACATGATCCCGCAATCTCAAATTATTATTCCAACAAATATAATTCCCAATGCTCCTTCTGATTTAATTGCAGCACTAGGAAAAAATGATCAGAAATTATATGTCATTCCATCTATGAATATGGTTATTGTTAGGATGGGCGATGCAGCGTATTCGGGAGGATCAACACTTACTATTTTTGACAATAATCTGTGGAGTAAATTGAATCAACTTTTTTGCAATTCTACAGGAACAGTGACCTTAAATGAACCAAAGTTGAAGATGTATCCTAATCCTACATCTAATTATTTACATGTTGAAAGTGATATTCAGATTACATCAATTGAAATCATTGATATAAATGGGAAAACGGTACTTTCAGGTTCCACTTCAAATGCAGATATTGATATTTCAAAATTAGCTCCTGGATGTTATTTTATTAGATCATTTCAAAATAATAATCTTCAAAATAAGCTATTGCGATTTGTAAAATTACCTCAATAATTGGGGTGTATACTCCACTATAATTGAGGAATATTGATGGATACACCTTTACAAATAATATTTTTCGTTTGAAACATTAAATATTAACTCTGAAACGTCATATCTGTGACCTTTAAAATGCCTTAATGGATTATCTTTGTTTTCTGCAAAATGATAAAAATTCATTTGCACTAAAACAATCCTATGAAGCAATTCTTTAAATTCATGTTCGCCTCCATGTTAGGCTTTATCCTAAGTATAGTTGTTGTCTTTTTTCTGTTTATTGCGATGATATCTGTAGCAGTAAATTCCATCGGAAAGAGAGAAGTGAGTATTTCTAATAAAAGTATATTACACATTACACTTTCACAACCGCTCTTAGATCGAAGTTCAGCAAATCCTTTTGATGATATTGATTTAGGAAGTTTTCATTCTAAAAAACAACCCGGATTAAATGATATTCTTTCAGCTCTTGATAAGGCTGCATCAGACCCTAAAATTTCAGGGATTTATATTGATGTTCCATCGTTACAATCAGGAATTGCTTCGCTGGAAGAATTACGTAATGCAATTATTAAG
>JBBRAW010000127.1:0-8704 GCA_038206385.1 Bacteroidia bacterium
TTTAACACCCATAATTGCGTCCTTAAACCAAGCACCTGCTGTAAAGTTTTTTATAGAAGTATCTAAAACCAACATGTAATTTAGTTTATCGGTTATTTTTATAAGTTCCTTTACCTTGGGCATTACTGTTTCAGAAAAATCAACCTCTGTTATTTTTCCGCTACACCTAAATCCAACCATATTTAATGGTAATTTCTCAATTTGCGTTATCATTTTTTATGTTTTTTAATTTTTTATGTATAAGAAAGTTAAGATTAGGTCAACGAAATATTTTTGAAATTGTTCACTAAAAGAATAATCCCCCAAATACATAAGGTGTATTCAAGCGCTCCGACCATATAGGAAGCCTTTTGAATGTTACCAAAATATAGTACCGAAATTGTTCGCAGTATAACTATGCAGGTGTAAATAGCAACAGAAAATATCAAACCTGCATTATTAAATGAAGGATAGAATGCCATAATTGAAAAGAATACAGAAAGACCCAATTGCATTCCTCCATATACAGTTATATACTCTGCTTTGCCGGAATTATTAACAAATTGATACCCCAAAAAGTTGGATGTAACATAGAGCTTGATTACACACCAAGCAGAAAACACAAAATAGAAAATAGCATTTATATATAAATAAATTTGTATCATGTCTTGTTTTAATTATAATTTAAATAATTAAATTTTGATCCTTCAAAACCCTTTATGGGATTGAATGAGCAAGAAATTACCCACTTCTTGTACTCTTGGTTCACCAAATGGACGTTATTTAATTCTACCATCTTTAAACTTCTCTGTTTAATAAGAGAAATGGAGAAGGCCAATGGATTGAATATATTTTTAATTTGCAAACTCATTTTATTTTATATGATAAACTCATGCCACAAAGTTATTTCATTAAGTGGAGGACTTGTTACACAATTGGCATAAATAGTTACATCATTCACACTTTAACTGCTAAAACTCAATAATTTCTCAATCGTGAATCAGTTGCGAGAAATGTTCAGAAAAAGTTGACTGGAAAATATTATGCTATTAGCATCGGATCGCCCTTTACTTTACCACGATCATAAGGTTTACGGCTAATACATTTGGCGATTCCCGAACACAAAGATTGATTTACATGCTGTTCGTCTAAAGTGATACAGTTTTAAATTCGCACAAAAGTTTGAAGGGTAGAGAAGGTATGCGTTTAATTATTAGTAGAGAAGTTTGATTGTTATTTCTGTCTCAATTGATTTTTTTCTGTACCTTCATGTTTGCTAATTGAAAATGGTCTCATATTCTTCAACTATTAATAAAGCACTCAATCAACTTTTTTTTGAGTACCTATAATTTCATGCTCTACGTTTTCTGCCTGAATAACGTGAACTTTCCTTAATTAGCAGGAATATAAATATCAAATGTTGCTCCTTTATTTAACTCGCCTGTTGCGGTGACGATACCGTTGTGATTCTCTACTATTTTTTTTACGATGGCAAGTCCAATTCCAGTACCCACATATACTTCTTTGCTATGAAGTTTTTGGAACACTCCAAAAATATGTTCGCTGAAATGGGGTTCGAAGCCGATACCATTGTCTTTAATGGTGATATGGCAATAGTCTTTTTCAGGCGAAAGTTTTTCTACATTTAATTTATTGCCCTTTACAATTTCACTCTTTATTGTTATCTGTGAAGGTATGTTGACCCGTGAAAACTTAAGTGCATTGCTTATGAGGTTGTATATGAGTTGGCGAAACTGAAAAGAAATGATGTTGGCAGAGCAGAGTTCAACAGCCTCGATGGTGGCATTTTTATCTTTAATGGTGTCTTTTAATTCATCTTTTACATCATCAATGATTGTACTGAGTTCTGTTTTTTCAAATTTACGATCCATTTCGTTGATGCGAGAGAACGCAAGCAGATCGATAATTAGTCTCTGCATTCTTTCGGCGGATGATTGAATCCGTTGGAAATAATCCTTGCCATTGTCAGACAGAGTTTCTTTTTCCTCTTTGAGAATGATCGAGATGAACGCTTGCATTTTTCGCAACGGCTCTTGCATATCGTGGCTTGATATATACGTAAATGCAAGCAGCTCTTTATTAGCAATTCTTAACTCTTCTGCCTGTTTTTCTTTCTCTTCATTTTGAACTAATAATTCATGTGTTTTTAGATATAGCTCCACAAAAACTGCCACTTTTGCCTTTAATATTTCCGGAATAAGCGGTTTAACCATATAATCAACTGCACCGGCCTGATATCCCTTAAAAATATACATAGAACGATCCATACTCGCAGTTAAAAAAATAATTGGAACATGTTTAAGGGTTTCTATTTCGCGAATTAATTCTACTGTTTCAAAACCATCCATCTCCGGCATTTGCACATCCATTAATATGATGGCAAAATCTTGATCGTGTAGCAGAATTTTTAATGCTTCATTACCAGAATGTGCTTTCACACATTTATAATTTTCATTACAAAGAATTAATTCTAATGCGAACAGATTTTCTGGAAGATCATCAACCAATAAAATTTTAACAGGATTATTTGCTTTCATTTGTTTAAAATTTATTCTTATTAATTATAACGGTTCGTAGCAATACAACATACATTACCTACTTATTTACTTAACCACACACGCATTAGTGATAACAGGCGTTCAACATCAATAGGTTTAGTAATATAATCATTGGCACCTGCATCAATACATTTTTGCTTATCATCTTTCATGGCTTTTGCTGTAAGTGCAATTACTGGCAACTTAGCGAATCTAATCTGAGCTCTTATTTGTTTCATTGCTTCATACCCATCCATTTCCGGCATCATAATATCCATCAATACCAAATCAATTTCGGGATGCAAGTCCAACATTTCCAAAGCGTTTTTTCCATTTTCGGCTTTTATTATTTCCATGCCACGTTCTTTTAATATTTTTGATAAAGCAAATAAATTTCGCATATCATCATCTACCAATAATATTTTTTTCGAATGAAATACAGCTTCTTTATCATACAAATTATTTATGATTACTTGTTTCGATTTCGGTAAATTGCTTATTGTCCTGTGAAGAAAAAGAGCTGTTTCATCCAACAATCGTTCTTCTGATTTTACTCCTTTTATAATGATGCTCTCAGCATATTTCTGAAGCTCATGGTTTTCTTGTTTTGTAAGTTCCTTTCCAGTATAAACAATTATAGGCGGAAGATTGTGGTCTTTTATTTTTTCCAATTTATGAATAAGATCAAATCCACTCATGTCGGGCAAACCAATATCTAATATGATACAATCAAATTGATTCACCTGATATAGCGCCAATGCCTCGCTGCCTGTTGCCGCTTCAAAACATTTTACATCACCATTACCAATAAGTATACGCATTGCCTTTCTCGCATTTTCATTATCTTCAATAATGAGAAGATTTTTCATTTTCCTATTCACAAAATTTTCAATTCTATTAAATGCTTCCTCTAAATCTTCTTTAGCAACTGGTTTCATTAAGTACTCAATAGCTCCTTCTCTGATTGGTTCCAACGAACGTTCTTTGGCCGAAATAATATGAACTGGTATGTGTCTTAAAGCAGGATTTGCTTTTAATTCAAGCAATACAGCGTGTCCGTTAATGCCCGGCAAAATCATATCGAGAATAATTGCTTGTGGTTTGTACTTTACTGCGAGCAATAAACCATCTTCTCCAGATGCTGCCGATAAACATTTAAATCCTTTTTTGTTAGCTTGTTTTAAAATTATTTCAGCAAATTTCAAATCATCTTCAATGATAAGAACTGTTTTATCATCACTAGTTAGTGTTTCTCTGTCATCTTTTACACTAGGATAATAAAGATATTTAGATTCATTTAACAAGCTGGGTTTAAACAGACTTGATTTTTTTTCCAGATAGTTTTCGGTAACGCTTGTGCTTACAAGTTCTTGCTCTTGAACTATTTCTAATGGAATAATGAGAGAGAAAACAGACCCTTCGTTTAATTTACTAATCAGTTTAATTTCACCTCCTAATAATTTTGCAAGCTCACGCGAAATAGAAAGCCCCAAGCCTGTACCGCCATATTTTCTGGATGTTCCTCCTTCGGCTTGTTGAAAAGCTTCAAATATAGCTTGTTGTTTATCTTCCACAATTCCAATTCCTGTATCAGTAATTGAAATAATTACCGTGCTTTCTGTATTTTGGTCAATACTAATACTTACACTTCCTTTCTCCGTAAATTTTATGGCGTTTGATAAAAGATTTTTTAATATTTGATTCAAGCGTTGTGAATCCGTGCGAATAAATTCGGGCAGTTCTTTATTTAATTTTGAATTTAGCTTCAATCCTTTTTGTTCGGCGTGATGTTTAAATTCGCGAATGAGTTCATTTGCGAAATTTTTAAGCGATACGGGTTCAATATTTATCGACATTTTTCCTGCTTCAATTTTAGAGAGGTCAAGCACTTCATTAATTAATACGAGTAAATCGCAACCGCTTTTATAAATTATTTCTGCACTTTCTACTTGCACACCATCCAAATTTTTATTTCTGTTTTCAGATAAATCTTTTGACAAGATCAACAAACTATTAAGTGGTGTGCGTAATTCATGAGACATATTAGCAAGAAACTCCGATTTATATTGGCTGCTTATTTCAAGCTGTTTTGTTTTTTGTTCAATGTCTTTTTTTGAAGCCTCCACTTCTAAATTTTTCGCTTCTAAGGATTGTGTTTGTTCTTCTAATTCCTCATTAGTCATTTGTAATTCTTCTTGCTGCTGTTTCAAATTTTGGGATTGTTCTTCCAACTCTTCATTCAATTGTTTCAACTCCTCTTGACTTGATTGAAGTTCTTCGCTTTGAGACTGTGTTTCTTCCAGTAAATCTTGAACCTTTTTCCTGACAATAGCTGTATTAACACTAATAGCTATGCTAATCATTGATGAATTAATAAATTCTTTTTCTGTTTCGCTAAAATCTGTAAGCCTTCCAATTTCTACCACACCCATTGTTTTACCTTCAAACAAAAATGGAGTGATGAGTAACTGTTTTGGTTTTGCATTCAGAACAGAGGATGTAATACGAATATGTTCTGCTGTTATACCTGTTAACGAAATTTGTTTTTGTTCCTGCGCTGCCTGACCAATCAGTCCTTCATTCAGCATAAATTTTTCTTTAGTATCGGCAGAGAATGAAAGGGCATATTGTCCGTTTAGCATCAGGGCATTTTCTTTATCATTAAACAAATAAACGGCTCCAATATTTGCTTTCAAATACCTACATAAAAAACTAATGGTGTTGTTTGCTAACTCTTCTAAGCTTTTATCTCCAATCAATTTTTCGTTAAGCTCCTTGTTGCCTGTAAGTAGCCAGTTTTTACCGGCAGTTTCCGCTTCTGCTCTCTTAAGTATTTTTAAATTTGAAGTAACTATACTGTAAACAACAATAAGAACGATAATGATGATGAGTATTAAAATGACAAAAACCACATTAAAATTATTGGCATCTTGCTCGCTAGCTTGTTTTCTTTCAGCTAGTAATGCTAGCTCTAGTTTTTGAATGCTACCAATTATTTCGAATATTCTATCTTGTGATTCTTTTCCAGCTCCAGAAACAACAAATTGTGTTGCCTTTTCAATTCCGATAGCTGCCGGGAGTATTTTGCGAAGAGCAATACCAGTTTTTAAATGAGTGAAACGAATTTCTATTTCCTTTTCAAGTTCTGTTGTTTTTTGCCGAATAGTGTTGTCCTGTGTTAACTCTTCCACTTTATCAAAATGTTCGCTAATACTTTTTTCGGCATTTTTGGAAGATTCTAAATGAGCTTCATCGCCTGTTATGATATACCCACGATTGCTAGACTCAGCATCAGAAACAATAGATAAAATTTGGCTAAATTCATACAATATCTTGTTGGTTTGATCTACCAAATTATTGGAAGCAATAAATTTTTGGCTGTTTTTATAAGAGAAAAATGCAACTCCAAAAAGTATTACAGCGCAAGCTATAAAACCGGTTAATATTTTTTTGCTCAGTGTCATATTTATTTTATTATTTAATTGTTTTGTGTTATTTTTAAGAGTAACTCAACTATTTTCTCCAGCGATAAGATATAATCTGGTTGAATAGCCGCAATTGCTGATGCAGGCATAGTAGGAGATTCAGCTGTTTCGGGATCTTGAACAATTGCTAATCCTCGTAATTCTTTTATTCGCTTTATACCTTTTGCTCCGTCGTTATTAGAACCAGTTAAAACTATACCAATCAACTTGCTTTTGTATGCTTCTGCTGCTGATTCAAATAATACATCAATAGATGGTCTTGCAAAATTTACATATTCATCAATTGTAAGCGAAAAGGTTTTATCTGATTCAATCATCAAATGATAATTAGCAGGAGCTATATAAATATTTTCGCTAGCAATTTTTTCTTTTTCATCTGCTTCTTTAATAGTAAGATTGCTTTTTTCGTTTAAAAGTTTTATCCATTCATTATCGGAACGCGCATTGATATGTTGCACTATAATAATTGGTAAGCTAAACCTAGCGGGCAAAGCTGAGAAAATAAATTTCAGCGCATTCATACCGCCTGAAGAAACTCCTATTACAATAGCTTCGTAATTCATTTTTTAATATTTCTTTTTAAATATGCGTTGCTTTTTATCCAACTCACTGTATTTTTCATGAAAGTCGGTGAAGCGCAAACCTTCTTTATTGCCCAAACATAAAATGCCACCATTAATAAGGCTGTCATAAAAAAGTTTTTGCACCTTATTTTGCAAACTGTTATCAAAATAAATTAAAACGTTTCTGCATAGTATCAGATTAACCTCTGCAAATACGCTGTCGGTAACCAAATTATGATTTGCCCATACAATGTTTTTTTTTAGTGATTGATTCATGATAATGTTATCATAATTGGAAGTATAATAACTCGAAAAAGGTTCTTTTCCTCCCGACAATTGATAATTGGCGGTGTATTCCTTCATCAATCCATTCGAAAAAATGCCTTCTTTTGCCCTGTTTAAAGCATGTTGGTTAAAATCAGTAGCATAAATTACTGTTCGGTCGTACAATCCTTCTTCTTGTAAAATAATTGCTATTGAGTAAGCTTCTTCGCCTGTTGCACAGCCAGCATGCCATATTTTTATAAAAGGATAGGTTTTTAAAATAGGAATAACATTTTCTCGTAACGACTTATAAAAATCTTTATCGCGAAACATTTCTGTAACAGTTATTGATAAATCCTGTAAAAGCTCGTGTGCAAATGTTTCATCTTTGAGAACTTTAGATTGAATTTGAGAAACATCTTCTAATCCCGACAGCGCCATCCTGTTCCTAATCCTGCGATTGATGTGGGCTTTAGAATACTGCCTGAAATCGTAACCGTATTTTTGATAAACAGCCTCCAGTAATAAGGAAATTTCTAATTCTGAAATGTTTTCACTTTTCATTTTACATCAAGAGTAAAAACTGAATAATTCTCTAAAGTATCTATTACCAAACTATAAAATTCGACAGTTGGAATATATTGATGTTTAGTAATTTGCTTATATATTGGCGACAATTGTTTCATTTTTTTCTTTCATTTATTTTCTGAATTATAAATTTTTTGTGGTGCTGACCGGAATTCACAATACTATAATCCTTCTCAGTTGGTTCCTCACGTTTGTATTTTTAAATCTCTCATAAATTGTTGTTCACGTAATTAATTATTTTATTTTTATTTGTAATAGCTGCTATAGAAGACACATCAAGAACCATCTTGAAGCCTGAATAACGTGAACTTTGCTTAATTAGCAGGAATATAAATATCAAACGTTGCTCCTTTATTTAACTCGCTTGTTGCTGTTATTATACCGTTGTGATTCTCTACTATTTTTTTTACAATGGCAAGCCCAATTCCAGTGCCTCCATATACTTCTTTGTTATGAAGTTTTTGGAACACTCCAAAAATACGTTTCCCGAAATGGGGTTCGAAGCCAATACCGTTGTCTTTGACAATGATATGGCAATAATTTTTATCAGGTGAAAGTTTTTCGTTGTTTAGTTTACTGCCTTTTACAATACTGCTCTTTATCATTATTTGTGACGGCACCTTGGGATTTGAAAATTTGAGTGCATTGCTTATGAGGTTGTACATCAGTTGCCGAAACTGAAAAGGAATGATAATGGCACAGCAGAGTTCATTGGATTCGATGGTTGCCCGTTTATCCTGAATAGCATCTTTTAGTTCAGTTTTTACATCTTCTACAATTTTACTGAGTTCGGTTTTTTCAAACTTATGATCAGTAGTGCTGATTCGGGAAAAGGCAAGCAAATCCTCAATAAGCTGCTGCATTCTTTCTGCCGATGATTTAATCCGCTGGAAACTAGATTTCCCTTTGTCAGATAGATTTTTATTTTCATCTTCAAGTATCATCGTGACGAAAGTTTGTATTTTGCGCAGTGGCTCTTGCAGATCGTGACTTGATATGTACGTGAATGCCAGCAGCTCCTTATTAGCAATTCTTAACTCATCTGCCCGTTTTTCTTTTTCTTCATTTTGAAAGGCAAGTTCTTTATTAGCAATAACTAACTCATCTGCCCGTTTTTCTTTTTCACCGTTTTGAAAGGCAAGTTCTTTGTTGGCAATGCTTAACTCTGCTGCACGCTTTTCTTTTTCATCGTTTTGAAAGGCAAGTTCTTTGTTGGCAATGCTTAACTCTGCTGTACGCTTTTCTTTTTCATCGTTTTGAAAGGCAA
>JBBRAW010000128.1:0-8671 GCA_038206385.1 Bacteroidia bacterium
CAAAAACAAATCAAATAATATTAGCAAATACGGAGGATGAACTTACATTTGTGATGGGAGAAGTTAGAAAATTAACTTCAAAATAATTTAAATATTTAGCAACAAAGTCAATGAAATTATTGACTTTGTTGCATTTTTCAAACAACAATATTCAAAGAAATGGAAAAGAATAAATTATCATTGCCCCCATTCACAATGGAAACTGCTTTACAAAAAGTACAATTGGCAGAAGATGCGTGGAATACCAAAGATCCTGAAAAAGTCTGTTTGGCTTACACCATTGATACCGAATGGCGAAACCGAACTGATTTTATAAACGGACGAGAGGAAGTAAAGCAATTTCTAAAGCGGAAATGGGAAAAAGAATTGGAATATAAACTCAAAAAGGAATTATGGGGGTTTCGTGAAAATCGTATGGCAGTCCGTTTTGAATATGAGTGGCGCGATCATAAAGGACAATGGTTTTGTAGTTATGGAAACGAACTTTGGGAATTTGATGAAAGTGGTTTGATGCAAAAACGTTTTGCCAGTATAAACGATTTGGCTATTGATGAAAAAGACAGAAAAATAAAATAAAATCTATGAATTCAGGGGAATATCAAAAAATTTTTACATTAATAAATCCTTCTAATGGAAACCTTGCATTCAAAGTTTTTTCTTTTGAAGACAATAGTGCTTTTGATCATTTACAACGATTAAATTATTACACAATAATATTAATCAAAGAAGGGGAAGGGAAATTAAAAGCAGATTTTACTGAATATAATTTTACACAAAATATGCTAATGTGTTTTACACCGTACCAACCTTTTATGATAGAAACTAGTAAAGAAATAAAAGGATTTGTCATCAACTTTCATCCAGATTTTTTTTGTATTCATAAGCACCAAAAAGAAGTGTCTTGTAATGGTGTTCTATTTAATGATATATACAAACCGCCTTTTGTAATTTTGGAGCTAAAGGATTTGGATATTTTCTTTTCGTTGTTTGAGCAGATGAAAGTTGAAATGAAAAACGTACAGCTGGCTCAATACGAGTTGTTAATTTCCTATTTAAAAATATTTCTTATAACTGCATCAAGATTAAAATTAAACCAAACACTACAAGCAAAACAAGATATTGGGGAGGTAAAAGAACCTTTTATTTTACAAAATCTAAAAGATGCAATTGAAAAATATTTTAAGACCAAACATACTGCGAATGATTATGCTTTGCTATTGAATATTTCATCTAAAGCTTTAGCTAAAACAACAAAAATTCATTTCAATAAAACGTTGACAGATTTAATTTCGGACAGAATTATAATAGAAGCAAAAAGAGAATTATATTTGACTTCAAAAACAGTAAAAGAAATTGCCTACGAATTGGGTTACGAAGATGAGCATTATTTTAGTCGATTTTTTAAGACAAATGCAGATGTATCACCTCAACTTTTTAGAGAGACGGTTGGTTTTGCTAGAGCTGAAACGTAGAAAAAAAAAAGCACAATAAACAAAATGAAAAGAAACAAATTATTTACAACGATCATTCTTGGCCTATCTTTTTTGGTCTTAATTACAAGCTGTCAAAACAAGCCATCACAGGAATGCATGGAGTTACAGAAAGCCAATGAACAATTATCTTCAAACCTTAAAATGTATGAAACTACTTGGAACGACATTATCAACAAACGCGAAATTGATAAAATAAATGAAACCAATTTTGATAAAAATATTACATTAATATCTTCCCCTGAAAATATAGTTGGGATTAAAGGTTTCAAGGAATACTATCAGAACTATTTAACTGGATTTTCGGATGTCAAATTCACAATTGTAGATGCTTTTGGACAAGGTGATAAAATTGTAAAACATTGGAATTTTAAAGGTAAGCATACGGGAGATTTTTTTGGAATTCCTGCGACTGGTAAAGATGTAAATGTTGATGGTGTAACGCTAGTAAAAATGAAAGACGGAAAAATTGCACAGGAACAGGATTTCCTAGACAACTTAGCGTTTATGCAACAGCTTGGCATTATTCCAAGACAATAGAATTACAACTACAGCTAAGGCTTCGTTACGACCTAAGGATACATAATGAAATCCATGTTGCACAACTTGCCCCGATATATTTGGGAAAACCCAATTTATTTTACTAGGGAGTTTACATTGCTTATAAAAAATTATTTATTAAGGATTTAGGTAAATAAATATTGTTTTAATGATTGGATTACAAATCCTATTTTTGGTGATTACATTTGATTGCGTTTATTGTATTAAATAGCGTCTTTATTCTATTGATTAATTAAAGCAATGAAAATAATTATTGGATGATAATTCATTGCTAATGTGTGTAAAAAAAATTCTATATTTAAAAGTGAGGAGGAGTTCTTTCATTTCTTGCCCCGATTGCAGGAACTTGTCATACCTAACGGAAGTCATGCTTTGTGTGCAATACTCATATAGCCTTACAAATTTCAAGCTGTATCAATAATTATCATAGATTTGATAAATAAAAGTAATATGAAACATCTCTTCGCATTATTCCTTGCTACAACTATATTAATAACAATAAGTATGGCACAACAACAATCATTCAAAACTCCGCAGGAAGAAATTATCAATCAGGAGAAATCGTTTGCTAACGCAATCAAAAGTCAGGATACAATGCAAGCTAAAAAGTTTCTAGCAGACACGTATTTCCTCGCAATTGGTGTGCAAGGAATGCCTTTTCAAATTGTTTCAAGAGAGCATTGGCTTTCGGGATTAAAAGACTATGTGACAGAATCATTTTCCATTGATGAGATTAATGTAAATATCTATGGGAACACTGCAGTCGCAATTTTGATGTATTCACAGAAAGCAACTGTTCGTGGTCAAGATAGAAGCACCCAGTTTATGCTTACGGATATTTGGTTGAAGGGTGAGAAGGGATGGATGATTGCTGAGAGACATTCAAGTCGTCCTGAAATACCTTTAACTACACGACCAAAATAAAGTCTTGCATCATTGAAAAAATGATAGAAGAAATTCGAATCAATTATATCAGATTCGATATAAAATATTTAGCAAAATACAAGAAGGCAGAATTTATCTTACTAAGGTTCTGGACCGCATATTATTTATTAAGCTTTTTTTTTCTCATTAAATTTTTTTTAACTGAAACCTTTCGCGTCAACATTTGTTCTGGACTTGACAAGTATATTTTTTCTATATTTATCTTTTCTTACAACCATTTGAAATTATTTTTTGTATGATTTGATTCATGCCTTCAATGGTAAAAGGCCTCCTTTATTTTTTAATGGTTTTTTTGTCAATTATTGATCGCTTTGTGTAAATCAATTTCAGTACAAGGCAAACATTTAGTTTCTGCTTCAAATCCAAAACACTTTTATCCTATTACCTTTATCAAAAATATTTTGAATGAAAGTATTGATTATTGAAGACGAACGCTCATTGCTGGATGCAGTTGAAAAATATCTTTCAACGGAAGGCTATTTGTGTGAAACTGCAACCGACTACAATTCAGCATTAGACAAAATAAATCGATACGAATACGACTGCATTGTTGTGGACATAACAATTCCAAATGGAAGCGGACTTCAAATTATTGAAGAACTCAAAAGACTCAAATCAAATACGGGCATAATCATCATTTCCGCAAAACATTCCTTGGATGACAAACTCAAAGGGCTGCAATTAGGTTCAGACGATTACCTCACTAAACCTTTTCACTTGCCCGAACTAAACGCACGAATACAAGCCATCCTAAGGAGGAAGCGATTTGACGGAAACAACTTTATAGTTTTTAATGAAATCAAAGTTGATACGTTAGCAAGACGCGCCTTTGTAAATGAAAGGGAACTCTCAATCACCTTAAAGGAATACGACTTGCTTGTTTATTTTCTTGCAAACAAAAACAGAGTAATTTCCAAAAGTGCAATCGTTGAACATCTTTGGCATGACAACATAGACCAGTCCGACACCTATAACTTTCTTTACACTCACATCAAAAACCTGCGCAAAAAATTATTGGAACTCGGCAGTGCCGATTATATCCAAACAATTTATGGCATGGGTTATAATTTCAAAACCAATTGAAACTACTAAACAAATCCACCATTTATTATTTAGTTTTTTTATTGCCAATTCTTTTAGCATGTGGAATTATTTTTTACTTCATTATAAGCCAACAAATTAATGCTAATGCTGACGAAGCCTTAGTTGCACAAAAAAAATTAACGATAGAATCCTTCATAGTAACTGACAGTTCCAATTTGCACTTTTTCAATGATGCTGATGATGATGTTAAAATTCGAACAGTACAAAAACCACTAGCATTACAAAACTATTTTTTAGACACATTAGCTTATGATTCTACCGAAATGGAAATGATTCCTTTCAGAGAGCTCAAATCATATTTCAAAAAGGATAAAAAATATTTTGAAATAATTATTACGCGCTCAAATTTTAAAAGTGATGAATTGGCAGAAAGCATCGCACTCATGCTTGCAATCATGTTTGCATTAATACTTATCAGTTTTATTTTTATTAATCGTTATGTTTCACGAAAACTTTTTAAGCCATTCTACAAATCACTCAATTTACTTAATACTATATCATTTGCCGACATTAAACCAAATCCATTTAATCCGTCAACAACGAAGGAATTTCAGGAACTCAATATTGCACTAAATAGAATGACAGAAAAAATGTTCCTTGATTTCAATAATCAAAAACAATTTACTGAAAATGCATCGCATGAATTGCAAACTCCTTTAGCTGTTATCAAAGCACGAATAGATTTACTTATTCAAAACAAAGATGTAACTGCAGAAATAATGGAGCAGGTTCAAGAAATTGAAAAATCAGTAAACAAACTTTCACTTCTCAATAAGTCTTTACTTCTGCTTTCTAATATTGAAAATAAACAATTTGATTCTTTTAACCCAACACAACTAGCAGAACTCATTGATAAAACAATTCTTGAGTTTGATGAACACCTAAAAAATAAAAGCATCTCACTTTATAAAGAATACAATTTTCCACCAACACTTGTCCTCAACTCATTGCTTGCTGAAATTCTTTTCTCCAATCTTATTCAAAATGCAATTCGGCATAATATTGAGAACGGAATAATTAAAGTTGAAATAAACAACGATTATTTGGTAATTTCCAATTCTGGAGCTTCATTAAAAGGCAATGAACATACTATTTTTAATCGCTTTGCGAAATTCAATCCTTCAGTTGAATCCCTTGGCTTGGGATTGGCTATTGTAAAACAAATTTGTGATTATTATAACTTCACTATTCAGTATAGCTATACGGGAAATTTGCATATTTTTAGAATAGTGTTTTAAATATGCGTCATAAATAGTATAACCAATATTATTTAGTTTCTATAATTTCTCCAGCGCACACTTTACGGTATTTACCGAATGGGATCTTTATTAAGTTTTTAAAATTGGTATTTTCCATTTCATCCATATAATTATCAATTCCAAAAGTAGTATCAGTAATTTTTAATGTTCTGAAAGTTCCAAATAACCTATCCCAAATGCTTAAAATATCGCCATAATTACTATCCGTATAAGGCTGTTGATAATGATGATGTACATGATGAAGGTTAGGTGTTATGAAAATTAGCCCTGCGATTTTATCAATTCGTTTAGGTAATCGAAAATTGGAATGCACAAAAACATTTGATGCTATCTGTATAAACTGGTGAAACAATATTACCCAAAATGGCGCGCCCAATAAGAACACCCAAAATGTAGAGAAGGATAATCGAATCAATGTTTCACCTGGGTGTTCGCGCAATGTTGTGGAAACATCTACTACTCTATCACTATGATGCACTAAGTGAAACATCCAAAGCCGTTTTACTTTGTGCATGATTACATGATACACATATTCAAAAAAATCAAGAAAAATAAAAGAAAAAATAAGCTGCGAAAAGCCCATAGATACTCGAGGCAAAGTATAAAGTATACCAATATGATTGATGTTCTCCCAATGAATTATTTTCACTAAAACATATCCTAATGCAAACTGAATGGGAGCTGCTAAAAAAACAAAAAGAATATTCGTTAGCGCATGTTTCCCTTTTTTGTAATCAATAGTTAGGGCTACTATATTTTCTATATTCCAAAAAAGAAATATTGAACAAACCAATAATAAAATGCGGTGTGTATCATGTTCCACTGAGAAATATTCAATTAACTTATTCATATCTTTTTTAATTATTGTTAACTCTTGTAAATTGTTCACTCGAACTTAAAAATCGAAACCATACATAGCCAGTTAATAACAATGTGTTTGGATTCAGTAATTTTATAAATGCAGTATAAGTTTTATCAGTTTTAGGATTATAAATTGTTCCATTTACCCATTCCTTTTTATTGAATTCAAAATCTTTCATCACTACCATATTTATCCAATGCTCTTCTTCTTTTGATAAAGGTTTTCCAATTGCTTCAAGATTTTCAATCCAAATTGTTTTCGCATAATATTTTCCGTTCAATTTATAGCAATGAATAAGAGTTTGCATTTTTGAATCTTGCCAATCACCAAGAAGTGCATCAGCTTTATTTACTTGAGAGTAACCACAACTAAAGTTTAATAAAAGTAAAATTGTAATCATCCATTGGTAGGATTTATTTTTTCTTCTTCTCATTCTTCAATTAAAAATTAAGTGTAATACCTGCATATAAACCACCTTTTTGAGCATATAGACTGTTTAAGTGATTAAGTCGCCAGATAAATTCAATAGATAAAACATGAAAAATGTTTTCAATTCCAACGCCGGCTTCTGCAAATGGAGTGTTACCTGTTGTATTGATATTTGCGTGCTCATTATATTTTTTGTTCGCTAAGGTCATGTCTCCCCAAAAGGAATTAAACGTAGCCCTTTCTCTCCAGCCTAATTTTTGCATAAATGGAATTCGATCAAACAGCAATCCTCCTAACGACAATCGCGTTTGAATACTTGCATATCTATCGGCAGCAAATTCATAAGGTGACATTGTATTAAACGAATATTTACTTGAAACATAAAACTCATTACCTCTTGGTATATTAAGTAAAATATAGGGAAGTGTTCCAAAAGTTTTTCCAACACTAAAATGGTAATAGAACCTAGTTTTAGGTGAGAGTTTTAAATTGTGAACTACACTCAAACTTACCTTATGATAAGCAAATTCAGATTTTATAATTTCAAATCCGTAGGTATAATTCAATAAAACTATTGGATAGTCAGTAGCAATTTTTAGTAGGTCATAATTTAATATTGTTGTACGCTCTTTATGAGCAAATCGAAAATTTGTATTAAACTCAGCAACTGGTAATTTATGATAATACACGCTATCTATCGGAACATCTGAATTGGGATCGAGAGGATGATATTGAAAATTAAACAAGGGGTTATACTCTTTATATAACACAGTAGATTGACTAATCCAGTTTGCATTTAGCTGTTCTTCATGCTGCAATTTTACTTCGCGTATATAAGTACGTGTTGATGGAATATTTTTTCGTAGCAATGAACTGACAATATTGTCACGGTCTAATTCATCGTCATAATCAATTATCACATCATAATCGCTTCGCGTATAAATAGAAGATTTTGACCAGTGTTCTGTTGAATGTAAATATTTAACTCCAAAACCTCCCTTAAATTTATTGTCTTTTGTTCCGATAGCCAAATAGCCATTTACATTCCACTTTTCACTAATGCAAGGAAGCGACCAAACACCTGCACGAATCCGTACTCCTTCAATTTTGCTGTAACTCAAAAGAGAAGAATAAGGACCTAATCTCCAGTTACAACCCAAGTCCCAATAGCCTGTTCCTGCAAAGGCTGCAATTTTTGTGGTGCGTTCAAATCTTTTATTTGCCTTCAATGTATCCATCATTAAATAAATTGCCTTTTCATGCAAAGTTAAAGTATCAATCCGATGTAGCTCCCAATATTCATCATTCTTAAATAGTTTTCTACTATCTACTTGCGTTTGTAAGTTAGCCACCACTTCTTCAGGTCGGTTTGCATTTACCATTAGTTTACTATACACTGTTGTATTTATCGCATTTAATTTAAGCCCATTAGGGTCACCTGAAACTGGAATTCCTAATAATTCTAATCCGCTTTCAAACGCTACTTCCGAAACATATTTTTTAGGCATATAAAGAAGTTCCTTTTTATCTCCATTAGTATAAGTGCCAAACTCTTCACTAATTTTTATACTATTAACGAAATTTAGATTGGCTGTTTTAGACATTTTCATTTCAATACTACTTATGGAAAATGTGCTATCGTTAATCCACATCATTCCGCTAAAAGTATCCTCGTACTTATGCTTAGCGATAAACTGAATTTGATATTGTGTATGTCCTTCTACTATTACACTATCATTGATATAATATTTATAATAATTTGAACCATTGTCAGAGAGAGGACTTATAAATGTTTTATCAAAAACAGGTAACCAGTTATCATATACATTTAGTTTAATATTAAATTTTTCTAATCGCCCAAGTAGTTTATCCGTTTCTAAACCAAGAGTTTTTTTAGCCCTTACTATTTCATTATTTATATAAGGTGAAATAGAATGGTAATTATCAGCAAGCGTTTCACTGAAATAAATAGGTAATTTACTTTTGCTGGTATTAGAAGTATCAAAAATATTGTAAGAATC
>JBBRAW010000129.1:0-8655 GCA_038206385.1 Bacteroidia bacterium
TTCAGAATCGACAGGTAATAATTGTACATTATTTTCCTTGGCCATTTTCGTAACCAGATCACCAGCAACAACTAGCGTTTCCTTATTTGCTAATGCAATTTGCTTTTTGTTTTTGATAGCTGCAAGCGTAGGTTCTAATCCGGAAAAGCCAACCATCGCTGTCAATACTATATCGATGGAATCCATTTCCATTAATTGGGAAATAGCCTCATAACCTGCATAAACTTTTATGGGCTCTGCCGAAAGGGCTTCTTTTACTAATGAATATTTACTTTTATCAACTATTACAACTGCATTTGGCTTGTGAATTAAAGATTGTTGAATTAATAGGTCTGCGTTACTATTCGCAGTTAAAACTTCCGTTTCGAAAGAATCTGGATGTGCTGCAATTACTTCTAATGCTTGAGTTCCGATTGATCCTGTGGATCCTAATATGGCAATTCTACGTTTCAATTCTAAATAATTATAGCTCAAAGATGTTAATTATTGGCTTTACTTGTAAAAATTGAATAGCAAGCGCTTAAAAATTAATATAGTCGAGAGGGTTTACCGGACTACCATTATACCATAATTCGAAATGCAAATGGGGACCAGAAGAATATTCACCAGTATTTCCGATAATTGCCAAAACCTCCCCAGCCTTTACATAATCTCCAACACCTTTTAAAAGCGCTGAATTATGTTTATATAATGTAAATAAATTATTGCTATGTTGAACACCAATAACATAACCTGTTTCTGAGGTCCAGTTAGCGATGACAACAGTTCCATCCAAAGCGCTCTTAATTACTTCATTCGGACCAGCAACGATATCAATACCATAATGCTTTTGGGCAGTATTAAACTTAGTGGTGATGGAACCTTTCAGTGGTGTAAAAAACGAATAGCTTCCAATTCCAGAAGAAAACGCTTTTTCATTTCCTGATGATAATTCGTATCGATCTCCAGATTCTATTTGTTTTCTAAGCAGGGAATCTTGTTCAGAAGATTTCAAACTTTTTATACTATCATAAAGAGGAGCTACTAAACTATCACGTGTTGGACGAGCAGTGCTAACTCGGTCATTCATTACATCCATAATTTGGGATAGAAACCTATTTTGCGCTGCCATTTTATAGGAAAGAGAGTCTGCACGAAGTGTCATGGAAACAAGATTTCGGCGCATAGTCACATCTGAATAGCCAGGAATATACTCTCTCAAAGGCGTAAAAGCAATTACATAAAGTGTGATGGTAATTAAACTCAGGCCAATTGTTCCTCCAAAAACGATTACGTTCATAGGTGATAATCGCAATGAAAAGCGTTCTTCGAAGGTTTGATCGTTTAAAACCACAAACCGGAATTTACTTTTTAATTTTCTAACAATTCTTTTGCGCTTCTTTACTTCGGTAGCCATTACGGCAAATATCGGAAATTGAGAACGCACGGGCACTGTTCTAACAAATCTGTTTAATATTCCTTTTGGAACGGAACAATTCGGCAGTTATATTGGTAAAAATTAAGATATTTGCTTGTTTACACTAAAACCTTCAATTTTTAGTTATTGTTTAACTGATATTGAACCCCCGACTCTGCCAAATCTGTGAAAAAACTTCATATTTTATTCCTACTACTTGCACTGGCCATTTGGTCGTCATGTAGCGTGAAAAAGAACAATATTGTTAGTCGTAATTACCACGGCACCATTACGCATTATAATTTTTATTTCAATGCGCGTGAAAGAATGAAGCAAGGCGCTCAAACTTTGGCTGATGGAACTGAAGATAAATATGACCGCATTTTACCCATCTTTAAATATGGTGATTTAGCGAAAGCGAAGGCAATTTTTCCAGATATGGATGAAGCCATCAAAAAAGTTTCAATCGCCATTACGCGCAACTCGATGGTTGTAAAAGGAAAGCACGACAAGAAAACTATAGAACGGAATAAATGGATTGACGATTGTTACCTTTTAATAGGGAAATGTCAGTTTTACAAACATGATTATTGGACTGCCATTGAAACGTTTCAATATACTTCATCAGAATACAAAAATAGTCCGATTCGTCCTGTCGCTCTTTTATGGTTAACAAAAACTTATCTCGAATTAGGAAAAACAACGGATGCAGTTTATCTGCTTGATTATCTGAAAAATGATAAAAAATTTCCTATCGAGATGAAAGGAGATTACAATGCAACATTAGCACAATACCATTGGCTCAGAAATGATATTCCAAGAACGATTGAGGCATTAGCTGCGGCTTCGGCAACAGCATCAAGAAAGGATGATCGCGCACGATATACTTTTATACTTGGACAACTTTATCAAAAGCAAGGATATTTAGACAGTGCATTTACAGCGTATCAAAAAGTTATTAAGCTCAACCCTAGTTATGAAATGGCATTCAATGCGCGTATTAATCGTGCGCGTTGTTATGATATTAAAAGTGGAAGTGGTGATGTAGTAAAACGCGAGTTAAATAGAATGTTGAAGGACGATAAAAATAAAGAATATCGTGATCAAATATATTATGCATTAGCAGGTGTTGCTCGTCAAGAAAAGGATGAAACCTTAGCTGTTTCATATCTTAACAAATCCTTACGTACGGGATCAAGTAATACTTCTCAAAGCGCATTAAGTTATTTAGAACTTGCTGATATTTTTCTTAAACGTCCAGAGTACATGCCCGCAGCAGCGTATTATGATAGTTGTCTTACTAACTTAAGTAAAGATCATCCTGACTACAGTGATATTGAAGAAAAAAGAAATAGCTTAGATAGATTAGTACGCAATTTAAAAGTTATTATTCTTGAAGATAGCTTGCAACAATTAGCATCATTGAGTCCTGAAGAACGCAAAACAAAAATTGATTCTTTAATCTCATTTGAGAAAGCAGAAAAGGAGCGAATTGCGCTTGCAGAAAAAGAAAAACAGAAGCTGGAAGAACAACAAGTAATTGAAGAGAAACAATTAAAAAGTCAACCACGAAGTTTAACGCCTGCTGGAAGTACAACACAAGGTTCTTGGTATTTTTATAATCAATCAGCAATTAGTTTTGGGTTTAATGAATTCTTAAAAAAGTGGGGCACACGTAAGCAGGAAGACAACTGGCGACGAAGTGAAAAAACTATTGAGATTGATGGTGCAACGGCATCAGAAACAGATGCAATAGATAGTATTTCAAAAAAGAATGATGTGTTGAATGATTCGATTTCAAAGTTGGATGGTGATCAACGTAAAGATGCTTATTTAGGACAGATCCCTACCACACCAAAGCAAATTAAAGAATCAAATAGTAAGATTATTGAAGCGTATTACAATGCAGGAATTATTTATCGTGAACAGTTGAGTAATTATCCTGAGAGCGTAAATAGTTTTGAAAAATTAGACATGCGTTTTCCGGATAACAAATACAAACTTCCATCATATTATAATTTGTATCGCACTTATCTGTTGATGAAAGATACTGTGAAAGCTAATTTTTATAAGAATTATCTTGTAACAAATTTTCCAGAATCGGAATACAGCAAATTAATTTTAAATCCTAATTTCTTTAAAGAGATTCAGAAAAAAACTGCTGTGTTGGAAGTGTTTTATGAAAACACATATCGTTCATATACCAACGAACAATATGAATTGGTGATTAGCAGAAAAGCAGAATCCGATGAGTTATTTCCTGGGAATAAACTTGCTCCAAAATTTGCATATCTAAAAGCTTTAGCCATCGGTAAAACAAAACCTGTTGAAGATTTTGTTTTATCTTTAGAAGATGTCGTTCGTACTTATCCTAAAGATTCAGTAAGTATTCGTGCAAATGAAATTTTAGAATATATAAAACATCGAAGTGATTCGCCCGATACTTCCAAGACTCTTTCCAATGTCATTGATTCCTCTGCAATTTTTACTTTCAAGCCAGAATCACCTCAATATTTTATGATTCTTTATAAAAATAGTGCATTAAATACTCCTGATATCATGTCAAAGTTGAAAGCATATAACACTGTAAATTTTCAAGAAGAAAATTATGCTATCACCAATGGAAATCTTGATCTTATCTTTCAATATATTTCGGTACTTACTTTTAAAGATAAAGAAGCTGCAATGAATTATTATATTGGTGTGATGAATGAGGAAGGATTGTTAAACAAAATTCAAGACTCGGAAGTGAAGTTTTTTGTTATCTCTCAAGATAATCTTGTTCAACTTTCGCGCAACAAATCTATTGATTCGTATAATCGATTCTTTCAAAGAAATTACATTCAATGATAGCTCGTTTCTCAATTAACTAATTTTATATGTGGGGACCCTTATCCCAACCTTATCCAATTTATGATTCATCAAAACGAAGGTGGATTATTATTTTAGGTATGGGTTTTTTTGTTTATCTTTTTTTACTGTTCTTTCGACCTTTCGGATTAAACACGATTCCAAGCGAGGCTTTGCATTTTATTTTAATCGGTTACGGATTAATTTGCAGCAGTATTTTATTTATAGATTTAATAGTAATTCCCTTTTTGTTTCCATCGATATTCAAAGAAGAAAAATGGACAGTTGGGAAAGAAATAATATACATCCTTTGGAATATTTCAACAATAGGTTTAGGAAACGCTTTCTATACGCATTGGCAATGGAATGTTAATTTCACAATACAATGGCTCCTAAATTTTCAGTTTATGACATTGATGGTTGCGGGACTTCCAGTATTTGCATTAGTGCTTATTAAGCAGATAACTTTATTAAGAAAAATCTTAAAGGAAACGCATTTATTAAATCAAACGATGAATCATAAGAAGCGTTTGGATGCCTTTCAAGAAGAGATGATACTTATTAGTGCAGAAAATCCGCGTGACAATTTGATGATTCGTGCTTATGATTTAATGTATATTAATGCCGCAGATAATTATATTGAAGTTCATTATTTAGAAAATGGTTCAATGAAAAAAAAATTAATACGGTCGAGCCTCAAAAATGCAAGAAATGATCTTCGAGCTTATACCGCTTTTTATCGTTGTCATCGTGCTTGGATTGTAAATCTCGACATGGTAAAATCGATCACGGGTAATTCTCAAGGTTATCGGCTATTAATTGAAAACAGTGAACTTCAAATTCCTGTTTCGCGCAATTTAAATTTAGAAATTGGACAACGGTTGGCAAAATAAAATCAATGATATGATCAAAATATTATTTTTCAATATCCTTAATTGGCATTAAATGGTATTCCATCCCAAACCAATTAATTTTCATCCCTAATATTACCATTCATCCCTTAATACTTGCTTAAATCTTATGTAATGCTTTTATTTGCAACATAAATTTTAGCAACATGGAAACACTCTTTATCATCTTACGCAACATACATATTGTAGCTGGAGCATTAGCACTTCTATCAGGACCATTTGCAATGTTCAATCAAAATGGAGGAACATTACACCGTCGAAGTGGAAACATTTATTTTTATTCGATGATGGTGATTGTGGTGAGTTCTATTTATATGGCGTTTTACAAAGAGAATTGGTTTTTGTTGATGATCGCCGCCTTTACTTTTTACTTAATCAGTACTGGAGTAAGAGCTTTAAAGTTGAAGAAATTGCATCTTGGTCAGCGGCCTGAAAAGATTGATTGGGCTATTTTATTGATCTCACTAATTTCAGGATTATGTTTATTCATTTGGGGGTTATGGATAGTTGGTATTGCAAAAAATAGTTTTGGTTTTGCGGCTATCGTTTTTGGTTCAATTATGCTGCGAGGTATTTATAGAAATTTCAAAAGTTTTCGTGTTCCACCGACCGAAAAAAATCATTGGTTATTGATGCATATTGGAAACATGATGGGGGCTTATATTGCAACGTTAACTGCATTTTTAGTTCAAAATATTCATACGAATCCAGCTGTAATTGTTTGGATTGCTCCTGCTGCAATATTTCTTCCAATGTTGTATTATACTTTAGGGAAGTTTAGAAAAAAATCAGCGAAAGGTCAGCCATTAGGTTTGAAAATTACAGAATAATATCAATTCTTATTATCAATTATTGTCCTGTATATAAATCAAAAAGATGAGGTGATAGTGGCTCGGAATTATTTACGAAAAAATATTCACCACCCCAATTATAAACGATGTGACGATATTCTGTTGTGTGATTGCCATTGGTAATTCGAATGGTTGTGATAATACGATTTGGTTCCACTTTCTTTTCTATAGTACGATTAAACGTATTGTATTGTGGAGAGCTAGAAGTCGCAAATTCATTTCCTGATTTTTTTGAATTAAACGTTTTAGGAAATTCTACTCCTTTATTGGATTTATTGGTGGTTTCTTTCCTTTCTGAAGGAGCTAAAGAAGAATCACTCTCCATTTGAGATGGACTTTTTGCTCGCTTAAAATGTACGATGGGTAGCTCATTAATATCTTTGCTCTCAGAAAAATGTACGGTATCTTGATCATGTTGAATTGCAATTTTTTCATCTGGTTTTTCTTCGCCAACAACAGGTGGATTAGAAAACAATTGCTCAGCACCATCATTTACAAGAGGTTTTTTTTGTGGCGATTCACCTGATGATAAATTACTATTTGGCTTTTTACTTTCTCCAGACTCTGAGGGAGGATCTTTGGGCCTTTCATTTTGTGATGAACTATTTTGTGCAAGAGAATTTAAAGCAGAAACATTAATTTCAGAAACTGGACTCTTTAACGTAACAGCGTTTGTGTTACTCTTACTTGCTAATTTATCCTCCTTTTTTTGAGCAGCTTCTTTAGCAGCAGCTTCTTTTTGTAGAGCTCGTTCTTCCGCAGCTTTTGCTTCAAGAATGTTTTCAGTGGTTGTAAGTTCTGATAAAATCGACTTTGTATAATCAACATCATAACCAAAACCATCAATACTAGCTTGATACTTTATTAGTGCCACTGGCTGGTTATATACTACAATGTTTACTCCTTCATATTGTTTGAAAAGTCGTACACCAATTTTATAAGGTTCGAATCCTTGCTTGCCATGTTCTACCGCTACATTTGTATTAACTTCAATTTTTTTAGTGATGTATCCAGGTTTGCTGAATGAAAGTAAATACGCATTTCCATATTCCAATTTAAGATGCATGTTCCTTTCGCCGAGCATACTCAAAACCACTTCACCATTCTTTTTGACATTAACAGTGCTATTTGTAAAATCTCCATTTTCAATAGCAAACTGGACTGGCATATTCAAGCTACCAAAAGGTATCGCTATAGCATTTGTTATCACGAAGGATAAAAACAAAAGAATATAAATACGATTATGCCAAGATTTCATTCAGTATAAAAGTAGTGAAAAGGCAAAAGATTTACAAATGAAGCAGCGTGAAAGATGAAATGTTGTAGGTAAACTGGTATTATGAGCTCTTGAGCGGTCGGTTTTTCACTTTTACATTCATTTAAATGACTACAAGCGCTTACAAACGACTACAAATAATTACTTCCGAAAGTAAACGACTAACAACCGAATAAAAATAAGTTGCACCTACATCTTTGCCCTTCCAACGAAAAGAAGCGCTTCAAAAAATTTCGTTATCATAATCACAATAAAAAAAAGAAAAAATATGAGTAACATGCAAAATTCCATTCAGTTAATTGGAAACCTCGGCAAGGACCCAGAAATAGTACACATGGATGGCGGTAAAAAGATGGCTCGAGTAACGATCGCCACAAATGAAACAATGATCAACCTGAAAGGAAATGAGTATCAAGAAACACAATGGCATAATCTTGTTGTTTGGGGAAAGCTTGCAGAAATATTGGAAAATTTTACGCGTAAAGGAAGCAAACTTGCCGTTGAAGGAATGATCGTTAATCGTAATTACAAAGATAAAAACGGACAAGATCGATTCATTACCGAAATTAAAGTAGACGACCTTATTTTATTTGGCGATAAAAAAGGAGAAATCGTGTAATACATTCCAACAATAAATAATTCCTGCCTGTATGTTAAAGTCTCCCTGAAAGATGGGAGGCTTTTGCATATATTATAAAAAATACAACTATTAAGTATTCCAATTTAAATATTCAAAATGGCAAGGAAATAGACAAGTACAAATGAACACTTTTGAAATTAATTTGCAAGGATATCCAAGTGGAATTTATTTTGTAATATTGATTTGTGATGGGCAAATGGCAGATACCAAAGTTCTAGCAGTGGAAAAAGTTATTGGCAAAAAGTGAAATCAAAATACCTAAATCTGAATTGGATTTATCTGCAATGCAGATTTAGGTAACGTTCTCCAGCTAAGCGCTACGTCGCACACTTTAAATTAAAAGTAAATAAAAATTAATGCGGCGTGGCGCTTAGGTGCTGTGCATGTTGCACAACTAACAAATATAGTGGATAACTTAATATTAATAGTATTGATTAATTCTAAACTGCAAAGCATATTTGCTGCATGCAAGGAAGGAAAGAAATATAGCCAAAGATTTTATATCAAGTCCATCTTGATGACTTAGTTGCTAAGGATAATTTCTATCGTAGGCTAAATACGACACTAGATTTAAATTTTCTATATGCAGCCACATCTAAGTATTACGGCGAGGAAGGTCAAGAGAGTATTGATCCCGTTGTGTTCTTCAAAATATGTTTGGTAGGATATCTTAACAATATTAATAGTGATAGAAAATTAATTGAGTATTGCAGTAATTGTTTAGATATACG
>JBBRAW010000130.1:0-8584 GCA_038206385.1 Bacteroidia bacterium
TAATTGTTTTTCCTCCATCGATACTCATTTTATAATATGAATCAGTGATATAAATTTTATTTACGTTGATAGGATCACAAACGATTTCTTGATAATAATTTCCTGCTGAAAAAAACGGATTTCTTTTTTCCCAACTTGCACCTTTATCAAGCGATTGATAAACGCCACCTTTATCATCCTTAGCTTCAATAACTGCATACAACACATCTGGATTCACAGGACTAATTGCAATTCCCATTCTTCCGATTTCACCTGTTGGTAATCCGCCTTCTAATTTTTTCCAAGTAACGCCACCATCAACTGATTTAAAAATTGCTGATTCAGGACCGCCACCGATGTATGTAAAAACTTTTCGCATACGTTGATGAAATGCTGCATATAAAACTTTAGAGTTACGAGGATCCATCACTAAATCATTACATCCTGTATATGCACTTACAGCTTTCACACATGTCCATGATAAACCACCATCCGTTGTTTTGTAAACACCACGTTCACCTCCTTCTTTCCAAACAGGACCATACGCTGCAACGAAAACAGTATTTGGATCATTTGGATCCACAATTACTTTTGCAATATGTTCTGATGATTTCAATCCCATATTTTTCCAAGATTTACCAGCATCATCACTTTTATAAACGCCATCACCATAAGATACCGCACGTTGATTATTATTTTCGCCTGACCCTACCCAAACAACACTTGGATTACTTGGATCTAACGTAATACAACCAATAGAATAAGATCCTTGCCCATCAAAAATTGGAGAAAAAGTTACACCATGATTCGTAGTTTTCCAAACTCCACCTGCAGCACTCGCAACATAATATTCACTATTATTAGAAGGATTCACTGCGAAATCAGAAATCCGTCCTGAAGTTACTGCTGGCCCTATGGATCTAAATTTAAGTCCAGCAAAAGTTTCTGATTTAAATAAACTCGTGCTATCAACATCCACTTTTTTCTGTGAAAAAAGTTGCGTAGATGTTAATAAAAGAACAAAGAATTGTATATATTTTTTCATAAATAAATTTATTAAATGAAGGTATGAATCGTACTTATAGTAATTCCTACGAACCTATGGGAAATATTTCGAATCTCAAAATTTTACAAGTAAGAATGTGCATCATTTCAATGCAAATGTCAATTAAAGTAAACAAAATTTCATTTAATAAACCTCCATCATAATTTTTTTTATGACTGATTTGGTTTAATTTTTAATCTAGAAAATATCAATTATTTATGATGTAAGGAAAAGAATTATTTTAACAAATAAGAGTAAAAATTTAGTTTGTAATTAACTCTATAAAACGTCTGTATCGTTTTCATAAACTAAAGTAAAATGTATTATAGTTCATTAATAGTATTTCTCCAATAAATTCCTCACTTTTGTAGTAGAAACATTTAAAAGCTGTAGGGTGTATTAATATTAATATGCGACCACAAACAGATTGTCGGGGGATAATCTAGCCGTACAGAAACGCTATCTATGAAAAGAAAAATCATCTTGCCATTATTGGCATTAATTTGCATTTGCCTTAAAACTAATAAGTTATCTGCACAAGCGACTACAACAAACTGTTTTGATATTCAAAGTATCCTAGTTGATGCTTGCGGAACTCCGGAAGGGCTAAATGAAATGGTGCGGTTTCTTGTTGGTCCTAGCCCACTAAATGTAGGGAATTTAAATGTAGTTACCTGGTCTACTGCAAGCATTCCATATACTGGTATTTGTAAAAATGCTGCTTCAGCAAATGCAGTTGCTTCATTAAATGCAACAATTTTAGGTTGCGGTTACATCAAAGAACCTGTTGGAGGCGTTTTACCAGCAAACAGTACAGTGATTTTAGCTACGAGCCCTAATATTAGTGCATCTGCAAATTCATTCGCAAATTTGAATGATACTATTTACATGATATTTCCTTGTAGTACTTCGAACACAGGTCACTTTGGGAATTACAATTCAACCCCTGGAACAAATCATAATTTCTTTATGTCATTTGGTGGTGCATGTAATGATTTAGTTACTTATGATTCGCATTTACTTATTGATCAAAGTGGTGGTTCATCTGCTCAAGATGGCGCGACTGTAAATTTTGATTTTGCAGGTAATGCCACCTATACAAATACGGGATGTCAAGCGCCATTTATTCCATTACAAGCTACGTTATCTGCAAGCAACACTTCAGTATGTCCTGGAACATTGATAAATATTTCAGCAGTTATTACTTCTGGAAATTACTCATCATTTTTTTGGAAAAATGGCCAAGGAGTTTATGGAAGTACAACTTCTTTAAATACAACTTATCAAACAAATGCAACCTATACTGGAAATGATGCTTTAATATTTGGCATCGTAACAAATTGTAACGATACAGTTTTTGACACTTTAAATATTTCAATTAATTCGAGTATTCCTGTTTTAATAGCTACAAGTGGACCTACTACATTTTGTTCTGGTGACTCAGTAATTTTAACTGCAAATGGAAGCGGAACTTTTTTATGGTCGAATGGTGCAACCACTTCATCAATCACAGCGCTTACATCGAATACGTATTCGGTTACTGCTACTTCAACATGTGGAATTTCGAATGCGAATCAAGTAGTAACAGTTAACACATTGGCGCCTGCTGTCATAACTGCAAATGGTCCAACAACCTTTTGTACTGGAGATAGTGTTAAATTATCAACATCAGTTGTAGGAACTTATTTGTGGTCGAATGGTGCAACTACAAATTCAATTACTGTATTTACAACAAATACTTATACAGTTACCATAACGGAAACATGTGGTGTCACTTCTACATCTCAATCAGTAACAGCAACGAATGCTGTTCCAGTTGTAATAGCTGCAAGTGGCCCTACAACATTATGCACTGGAGATTCAATAACCTTAACAGCAAATGGTGTTGGAAATTATCTATGGTCGAATGGTGCAACTACAAGTGCAATTACTGTTTTCACAACTAGTAATTATATGGTAACAGCGACGAGCAGTTGCGGTATTTCAAATGCAAACCAACAAGTAACATTTAATCCAGGAGCTGTTGCACTAATAAATGCGAATGGACCAACTACATTTTGCAATGGAGATTCCGTTCAATTAACTGCCACAGGAGGAGCTAGTTTTTTATGGTCGAATGGAGCAACAACAGCTTCAATAACTGTTAACATATCTAATACTTATACCGTAACTGCAACTGCAACTTGTGGATCAAGTTCTACTTCACAAAATGTAATTGTAAATACAGTTCCTATAACAGTTCTAAATGTAACTGGACCAACAACAATATGTCAAGGAACTAATGCAATACTTACAGCAAGTGGTGCTACAACTTATTTATGGTCAAACGGTGCTACTACTGCAAGCATCACTGTAGGAACTGCAAATAATTACACAGTTACAGGCTCTAACAATTGCGGTTCATCGAATGATGGAGTTACGATTACAGTTAACTCATTACCGATGGCAGTTATCGCCCCACTTGGTGGCATTACTACATTTTGTACTGGTGGTTCTGTCACATTGCAAGGTTCTGGTGGAACAACTTATTTGTGGTCGGATGGTAGTACAACAAATTCTATTTTGGTAACTGTTGGAGGTACATATACATTAACTGCAACGAATAATTGTGGAACAAATACTACTTCACAAATCACCACCGAAACTTCTCCACCAATAATTATTTTAAATGCGACCTCAACTGTATTATGTCCGAATGACAATTCTGTTTTAACAGTGACGAGTTCTGCTATAAACTATGTTTGGTCTACGGGAGAAATTAGCAATAGTATTAATGTTAATTCTGCTGGAACGTATGTAGTAACAGCTACGAATTTTTGTGGTAGCGATTTAGATTCTGTTGTAATCACACAAAGTAATTTATCGGCAAGTTTCATTGCGGATACGATTACTGGATCTGCACCACTTACTGTACATTTTAAAAACACTAGTCAATTTGCGAATACATTTAATTGGGATTTTGGCGATGGCAAATTTTCTACTGATACTAATCCTACGCATATCTTCTCTAAAGATGGATATTATCTTGTAGTTTTAACAGTTACTGATACGAATGGTTGTATTGATACTGCTAGTCAAACAATAATTGTTATAACTGATAGTGCTGCTTGGGTACCAAATGTATTTACTCCTAATGGGGATCAAAAAAATGATGTGTTTAATATTCTTGGTGTTGGAATTAACACAATTGATGCAAGAATATTTAATCGTTGGGGTGCAGAAGTTTATACTTGGTCGACTTTAACAACAGGTTGGGATGGGAAACACAATGGTAAAGATTCGCCTGCTGGAGCTTATTATTATTTAATAAAAATTACTTACAACAATGGCAAGCATGATTTGCTAAGAGGTAATGTTACTTTGTTGAGATAAAAAATATTAAGCAATTTAAACTACGTTGTTATGCATAATTTTTTATGCTAAAGAAAAATATTCTGGTTTTTCAGTTTGATGCAAACGAAGCACTCCAATGCTCACTAAGTTGACTACTATTTTCATGGCTCTCCAGCGGCTTACATTTATCAGTTTGCAATATTCTTTAAGTGTAATCTTAGGATTTTCCTGTAGATATTCGAGTAAGGCTTTTTCTTTACTTGAATAAACTATCAATGTGTGCTGCGAAGGATGTTGGCGTTTCAAAACATCTACCACAATTTTACTTGCAAGTAATGATTGATCTTTTTGACGAATGTAAACCCATTTTTTTCCTTCCTCATCAACGGCATAATAAGGTTTATCCTTTCCCATAGGAATGAGTGCTTCCAAAATAATTTTCCCATTCAAATTCCATTCATGTATTTCCAATTCTAGTGGTGGATAACAATAAAATCCCGCTGCCTTTTCTAACATAAATTTTTCTTCTAATGGCTTTACACCGCTAATGCTTCCATTATCATTTACTCCAACCAATAAAGTACCCCCGTAATGATTTGCAAAGGACACAATACATTTAGCGATACTATGAACACTTGAGATTTCTTTTTTAAAATCAAGCATCTCGCCTTCTCCCCTATCAATTAATTGGTAAATCCTTTTCAATTGTTCAAAGAAAATAATTAAATTTTAAATGTTAAGACTAAATAATTTTTCCTAATTATTTAGGAATAAAAAGTGTATCAAGTGTTGAATTGTAGGAAGCCCAAACTCCTAATCCACCTTTGATATTTGATTTGACATTAGATGGCACAGCGAAAGGACTTCCATTATTTCCGAGTTGGTTTTCTGCATCGCGCCAAAATTCAAATGTTGAGTGATCGATAGTGCAAAATTTTACAATTACTGTATCACCCTTTTTAAAAAACCCAGATTCCACATTAATATCATCAGAGGCAGTTGAATTTTGGATGCTTCCTCTATTATATGCAAAATCAAATTTCTTTCCATTAATAAATTTATCCTCAAAAACAGAACCGAAAGGCGCAATAAAAAACGGATCTTTTGTTATACGTTTTGCAAACCAACGGTAGCAATTTCCAAGCGTATCAGGATCGTTTAGGTTAGCCCAAATAAATCCTAAACTGTCTTTATTTTCTTGTACTTTAAACCACAAACTATCCAATGGAATAGCACCTTGTAATTTAGTTGATGCGGAAAGCAATTCTCCGCTTTTTGTAGAAATAGTTAACGAATAATTTCTTCCAGCAATACCAAACATTTTGGTTGCAATATAAATACCACTAATTTTATTACCATTAATTATTGTATCTATCTCCGCCATGGTATCCCGAACGAATCCATCATCAACAATTACAATAGCACCTTTTTCAGAATTATTATTTAAGGATCCGGAATCAACTGGTTCAAAATAACCAGAATTACGACTTAAAATCAGATAAGGGGGCAATCCATTTTCCACATAACCGTCAACAACAACTTTACTTGCTGGAGTTGGCAGATCAACACTAATATCCTTTTCGCATGCAATGGCTAGAAATAATATTGGAATACTAAAAATTATTTTTTTCATTTTCTTAAAATTTAAAATTATAAGTTACAGAAGGAATAACACTAAACAATGAAACTTGCTTCGCTTGCACTTTTAAAGTACCATCAGTACTATTTCCATCTACATTAAAATAAATAAAATATGGATTTTGTCGTCCGTAAAAATTATAAACAGAAAACACCCATTCACTTTGCCAACGCTTTTTCTTCAATACATGCAATGTTGCTGATAAATCAAGGCGATGAAATGGCTTTTGTCGATAATCATTTCGTTTACCGTAGCCACTTAAAATATTGAAGTTATTATTTAGTGATGCATTTCCATTTGCATCAACAGTTACTGGAGGTCCAGCGGAAACAAAATATTTCTCAGCAGGCAATGTTAATGCGTCACCAGTTGCATAAACCCATACTGCACCGAAAGTCCATTTTGCATTTCGATCATACGTTAAAACTAGCGAAGCATCATGACGACGGTCATATTTTGCAGAATAAGTTTCTCCATTATTGAGATCGGGGAATTTTCGTTTTGTATAAGCAAGTGTGTATCCAATCCAACCATTAAATTTTCCTTTAGATTTCTTGATAAAGAATTCAGCGCCATAACTCCATCCTTTTCCAAAAACAAAATTATTATCAGGATTATTTTTCACATCCTGATCAGGCGTTGCACCTTCACGATATTCAATTTGATTTTCCATTTGTTTGTAATACAATTCAACAGAAGTTTCATACGTATTATCATGGAAATTTCTAAAGTATCCTACAGAATATTCTCTTCCAAACTGTGGTTTGACGAGATCAGTACTAGGCACCCAGACATCAGTGGGTAAACTAACAGAACCGAATGAAGCAAGATGAATGTATTGATAATTTTGAGTGAATGCTGCCTTTACAGATGACGTAGTTGTTAATGTATACCGTACGCTTAAGCGAGGTTCAGCGTGCATATACATTTTCACTTTTGCACCTTGATCATATTGAATAGTATCAATAAATTTTCCTTGGAAAGATGGATCTTGCACATAACGTGTGAATGGACCAACATGTTCAAACATTGTTCCTCTTAAGCCCGCATTCACACGAAGTTTTTCGGTTATATCCCATTCATCATTCAGATAAACGGCAGCATCATGTGCATAGAATCTAGTTATTTTTCCTAAATCAAAAACAACATCTGCTGAACGAGCGGAGGCATTTGTAGGAGTAAATCGATGGTAAATATAATTCACTCCAAACTTTACATTATGTAGAATATTGGGGAACCAATTAAAATCCACCTTTGCAGTATAATCTCGAATTCCAGAAAATATTTTGAATTCAAAATCTTGTTGTGAAGCTCCGAATTCAAATTTATAGTCACTAAATATAAGTGAAGAATTAACAAATAATTTATCACTAAACAGGTGATTCCAACGAGTTGAAACAGTAGAATTTCCCCAAGGAATTTTCACTTTAAATCCTGTATCTCTACTTTTAAAATTAAACACATCACGACCAAGATAACCACTAATAAAAATTCGATCACGCTGTGAAAGTGTATAGTTCAACTTACCATTCAAATCATAAAAATAATAGCTATTTCCATCAGCTGGGGAACCAGGTTTAATAAAGGGTTCTCGCAAAAATAAATCAACGAATGTACGTCGCGCTGAAATCATGAATGAACTTTTATTTTTTACAAGAGGTCCTTCTAATGTTAACCGTGATGCAATGTATCCTATTCCGCCTTGTGCATGAAATTTTTGATTATTTCCTTCTTTCATCGTGATATCCAGAACAGAAGCTAATCGACCACCGTATTGAGCAGGTATTCCTCCTTTCGTAAGCGTAATATTTTTAACAGCATCTGAATTAAAAATGGAGAAAAAACCGAATAGATGAGATGCATTGTAAACAGTTCCTTCATCAAGTAAAATAAGATTTTGATCAGGGCCACCTCCACGAACATAGAATCCGGAATTTCCTTCACCAGCAGCCTGAACACCAGGTAATAATTGAATCGCTTTAAGGATATCGACTTCACCTAATAATGCAGGTAACTTTTTAATTTGATCAACATCCACTTCTACTTTTCCCATGTCGGTACTCTGCACATTTCTATCAGCTTTCTTCGCTGTTATCAAAACTTCTTTTGTAACAAACACTTTAGGAATTATCAAAATATTTTGACTAATATCCTTATCAAGTCGAATTATAAATTGTTGTTCGTGATAACCAATATATGCAGTGATGATTGTATAAGTACCTTCGTCAAGTGTTAGCGAAAAAAAGCCATACGCGTTCGTCGTAGTCCCCTTTTGAATTTCTTTAATATAAACGCTCGAACCCAAAAGGAATTCACCAGAAGAGGAATCCTTCACATAACCACTAAAAGTATATTTATTAACCTTAGGATTTTGGCTAAATACAACGGAAGTTGAAATAGCAATAAATAATAAAAGTACAAGGAGTTGTTTCATATTGGCAGCGAAGGTAAAGAATGAGGATTTATTAGAGATAATTTTTTGCTAAAATGATTATAAATACAATTAGAATTAAGTGGTAATCTTAACATTCTATTTCTAAACCATTAAATCATCAATAAGTTTATATTCCATGATGAAATTTAAAATC
>JBBRAW010000131.1:0-8574 GCA_038206385.1 Bacteroidia bacterium
ATTCTGCATTCCACCAGAAGTAACAATTGGAAGGGGGGTGGCAATTTGCCCCCACCCTTTAGATATTTCTTCATCTCTTCTTCGCAAATCTATTATTTAACCTTTAGGATCAATCGAATCATTTAGAACCTTTACTACATCTTCAATTACAAAAAATAATTCTCCATCAAGATTAACTTTTCTTACTTCTGTTCCCTCAAAAATTGAAATTTTATTAGGAATTTCATTTTTTTTACTCATTGTATTAAATCATTATAGGTTAATCGTTTTCCAGTAACATTTGCTAAAATTAAATCAAATCGGTTACTTGTTGAAATTTTACGAGTATTAAACCACATCATAAATATCAACTACATTAGATACAACATTTGTAGCATCAACACCACCAGCAAATAATATCTTATTGCCAGCAACCGCAGCTGCTAGTACAGTTCTGCCTTTTGAAATTGAACCGGCAGTCCAACTATTAGAAGTGTCTTGATAAAAATCACAAACGGCTGGAAGAATTGTAGTAAATCCGATACCACCAGCGAAAATTGCTTTAGAGCCCACTGATGCAGCGGCTAATGAACTCCTAGTTGAAGATAAATTTGCAATCGACCATTGGGCATAGTAGTTTAAATTAATAATCAGCAAAACTATCGTTAAAAAAGTAATTAATTTTTTCATAATATTTCAGGAGTTAAGTGATTATCAAAACAAAAATAATTTAATAAACGAAATATCTGGAAACAACAATTTTGTTGAAATTGGAACAAATTAATTTTAATAGTAAGAAACAGAAAATTAAACTAAATGATATTACGATTCTTCGTTTTAATAAAAGTTAAAAAACGCTCCTTAAAACATGAATCAACTCAAACTCTGAGAGAAGCTTTTTTGCAAATTAAATCCAAGCTTTCCGCTTAACGCTGATTTTTAAAAAACAATATCATTAAGATGAAACAGTATTTGCAAATCATAAATAGAAGCTTAGGTTGTAAACAACCATTTTCAAAATACTTTTCGAAATAAAATTTTCATGTCTTCTAACTATTTGAATCATTATTTAGCCTAATTCATCTTATTGAATGATTGATAATTAATTTATCTAGTGAAATAAAAATAATCCAGAATGCTTAATTTTTAGAACAATGTTGACTATTTTAAATTCAATTAGTTAATAACCAAGAGTTTAAGTGAAATGACTCAAGTTAAATCGATATAAATAATGATCATTTAATAGAACTTCTTTAACAAATAGATATTAACAATCAGTATGTTGAAAGAAATTTGGGTGAAAATACAATTTTTGTAGGCGAAAATATGTTTATCTTTGACTAACAATAAAAATAACCTTGATCATGAAACAATTATTAGGCATATTAGGAATGTGCATTTTATTAACTAGTTGCGGACCAGACTACAAAGCTGAAGTTGATCGAATGAATCATCAGCGCGATAGTTTGATGGCACAATATGACGCTAAGGATTCAGTCATCAATGGCTATATGCAAGACATCAGTGAAATTCAGACAAACATAGATGGATTGACGCATCAGGAAGAGATGTTAAATCGTTCAACAGCAAACAACCCGGAAGCTACACAAGATTCCAAAACAAAAATCATGAACGACATCGAAGCAATTCGTCAGATGATCGATCAAAATAAAAAGAAATTAGGTGATCTTCAATCAAGAATTCGCAAGAATAATATTAAGATTGGAGAATTAGAAAAAGTAATTGCATCTTTAAACAATCAACTTGCAGCAAAAGATTCAAGTATAAATGCAATGAACGAAAATGTTCTTGCACTAAATGGAACTATCAATGAAATGAAAAGCACCATCGATACTATCCGTATGGATAATGCAACAAAATTAAGTGAGATAAAAGATAAAACTTCAAAATTAAATACAGCTTATTATACAATTGGAACATATAAGCAATTGCGCGATAAAAAAGTTTTAACAAAGCAAGGTGGTTTCTTAGGAATGGGTAAACAAAAGTCGGTTGTTTCAGATTTTAATCAAGATGCCTTTACTCAAATTGATGTTACCAGTACAAAAACAATTACGTTAAACACGAAGGATGCTAAATTAATTAGTACACATCCATCTGGAACATATAAACTTCAACATGAGAACGACAAAGTAACCTCTATTGAAATTACGGATCCAGAAAAATTCTGGAAAGCTTCTAAATATTTAGTTGTAGTAACTGATTAATTTAATTCTTTATTACGAGTAAAAAACGCCTCAAATTACGAGGCGTTTTTTTTTATTATATTCGTAACAGATAAAAAGTATCAATGAACTATTTTAAAATAGTCCACTAAATAGTTAAACATTTTATTTTATAAACTTAATGCGGTTTCTCTATAAATTCTTTTTTTTTAGATTAGGATGGAAAATCATTGGCGATGTTCCGCGTGATTTAAAAAAGTATATAATTATTGTTGCACCACATAGTAGTAATTGGGATTTTTTAATTGGTTTATCCTTAAGAAGTATCATGAAATTTCCATCCAATTACTTAGCTAAAAAGGAATTATTCAAACCACCATTTGGATGGCTATTTAAACGGCTGGGAGGATTTCCTGTTGACAGAGACAAACACAGTAATCTTGTTGACCAAGTTGTTGCTCTTTACAATAAAGAGGAGCAATTTGTGATTGCAATTGCGCCAGAAGGAACGAGAAAAAATGTTTCTAAATGGAAGACAGGATTTTATCATATATCCGTAAAAGCAAAAGTTCCAATTGTAATGGTAGCATTAGATTATGAGCATAAAAGTATACTTTGGGCAAAGCCATTTTATCCTGTTGGTGATTTTGAAATAGATCGAAAAGTGATTGAGGAATTTTTTAAAGGTATTAAAGGTAAAAATCGTGAGGTAATGCCAATTTCATAGGGAAGATTTTTTATTTCGTCATTAGCATACCATTATTATAAATTTCTGTTTTTAGGATAGCTCCAGTTGCATCATATTCTATCCAAACACCTTCCTTTACTCCTTTGATATAGGAACCTGTTTCTTTTACTTTTCCATTAAGATGATATAGTTTTAATACACCATCTTCAAGATCATTTTTATAATTCATTTCAAAAATCAAAGTTCTTGCACTATCCGCATTAAATTGACGATAAATTCCTTCACGTTTTCCGTTGAGATAATTTTTTTCTTCAGCTATTTTTCCATCTTCAAAAAACACTTTCCAATTACCTGTTGCAATTCCATTTTTATAATTCTCAATTGATTTTAACGCATCATTTTCAGAATAGAAATTCCAAGTAGAATCTTTTTTCTGATCAATATAATTTCCTTTTGCAAGTACTTTTCCTGATTCATAGTAACTAACAGCATGTGCTTTCAGTCCTGACTTTTCAAATGTTACAATTCCCTTAATCTTTCCACTCTCATACCATGTTTTGGTAACACCTACAGGTTTATTATTTATAAAAAATGTTCGTGAGTAAAGCGTGTCTGTTCTATAATATTTACGCCACTCACCTTGCTTCAATCCCTTTGCATCTACCCTATTGATAGTATCACCATTAAAAATTTGATAGGGCGCTTTTTGTGCTTCTGCGAATAACACAGAAAGGATTATCATGGCAATCAAATACATTTTCTTCATATCACAAAGTTGGTAAAAATGAGAGTTCAAAGTCATTAATTTTAATCTTTATTCGATAATATTACTTTCATATCCTCAAATCATTATTTTTGTTATCCAACAAAACCCTATGCAACACAAACATCTCTTAATTCGCATATTGATGCTAAGCAGTATTCTGACGGGTTCATTCACTACTATTTTTGCTCAACAAATCATTAAAGGCATCATTAGAGATAAAATTACTAATGAAGGATTAATCGGTGCTACGATCAATGTAAAGAGTACTACAAACGGAGTTTCAGCAGATATTGATGGCAATTTTACATTGGAAATAAAAACTGATTTACCAGTAACATTAGTAGTTAGTTATTTAGGATATGTAACTCAGGAAATTATCGTAACGGATGCATCAAAAAAGCTAAATATTATTTTAGAGAATAATGAAATGCAATTAAAGGAAGTACATATTACCGACTCAAGATTAACAGAAAAACAAAGAGAATCGGCTCTTACTGTCGAAGCGATGGATATAATTGCCATTAAGCAAACTCCTGCTGCAAATTTTTATGATGGATTAGGTTCATTAAAAGGTGTTGATCTTACTTCAGCAAGTTTAGCGTTCAAAGTAATCAATACGAGAGGCTTTAATAGTACGTCACCAGTTCGTTCTTTGCAGGTTATTGATGGAGTAGATAATCAAGCACCAGGATTAAATTTTTCATTAGGAAATTTTCTTGGATGTTCAGAGTTAGATTTATTGAAAGTAGATTTAGTTGTTGGAGCGAGTTCAGCGTTTTATGGTCCGAATGCATTTAATGGAGTTGTAAGTATGACTACCATAAGTCCATTTGTAAAACCTGGTTTTGAGATATCTGTAAAGAGTGGATCAAGAGATTTATTAGAAACTGCGATGCGCTATGCAGTAGTATTTAAAAACAAAGCTGGTCAAGATAAATTCGGAATGAAATTTAATGCTTACATTTTTAGAGCGCATGATTGGGAAGCAAAAAATTATTCGGCAACACCACAAACTAAAGATCCTATTACCAATCCTGGTGGTTACGATGCTGTAAATATTTATGGTGATGAATATTTTAATGGTGGTGCAACCTATTCAGGTCGGCCAACGAGTTATCCTGGATTAGGAGTTATTTATCGAACTGGTTATGCTGAACCTGATTTAGTAGATTACAATACAAAAAACATAAAATTAAATGCAGCGTTTCATTATAAAATTCGAAAAGAAACGGAATTAATTTACTCATCTAATTTTGGTAGTGGAACAACCGTTTATCAAGGTGACAATAGATATAGCCTAAAGGATATTTTATTTTTCCAAAATAGAATTGAAATCCGTAAACCTAATAAATTTTTTATTCGTGCATATATGACAACAGAAGATGCTGGAAAATCTTACGATGCATTTTTCACATCCCTACTTTTGCAACGGGAAACAAAACCAGATGATAGATGGGCACAAGATTATGCTTTTTATTGGTCGAAATATATTAAACCAAAAATTACTTTAGCAAACTATCCTGCATTGCCGCAAGCACCATCACCAGGATCACCAAATTATTCGACTTTGTATCAACAATATATTTTATCTATCAACCCAACTCTGATAAATACATATCCTGATTCTATGAGATTATATCATAGTCTTGCAGCAGCTTATGCAAATGGTATTGGTAATCCACTTTTAGGTTACAAAGCATTTTTAGAACCTGGAACTTATGCCTTTGATACTGCATTTAAAAGTATCACCACTCGTCAATCGTTTTCAGAAGGTGGTTCACGCTTTTATGATAAATCAGCGTTGATGCATGTTCATGGTGAATACAAATTTAATTTGCAAGTTTTCGATTTAACTACCGGAGCTAATTACAGAAAGTACTTACCAAATTCGAACGGTACAATTTTCAGTGATACCATGCAACGAAAAATAACGAATGAAGAATGGGGAGCTTATGCTGGTGTTGATAAAAAATTATTTAAAGAGAAAGTAAAACTTAATGCGACTGTTCGTTTAGATAAAAATGAAAATTTTGATTATCTCGTTTCACCAGCTTTTTCAGGAATTTATAGTCCATCTAAAAATCATACATTTCGTATTTCTTTTAGTTCAGCAATCAGAAATCCAACTTTGCAAGATCAATATTTGTTTTATCAAGTTGGTCGCGCTACGTTGCTAGGAAATTTAAATGGATTTGATTCATTAGTAACAATAGAATCATTACTTAAAAGTTTTAACAGTTCTTCACCAGATTCGTTGGCATATTTTAATGTAGCTCCTGTTCGTCCTGAACGTGTTAAAACAATAGAAGCCGGTTATCGTACTACGCTATTTGAACATCTTTATATGGATATGAATTATTATTATAGCACCTATCATGATTTTATTGGATATCGAATTGGTGCTGATGTTAACGTGCAAACAAATGCAGCTTTGCCAATAACTTTAAACAACGTATATCGAATTGCTTCTAACTCAAATGATGTAGTCACTACAATGGGTGCTTCCTTTGGATTTAATTATTATTTTTCTCAATCTTTTTCAATAAATGGAAATTGGTCGTGGAATGAATTAGACCGACATCATTCAAATGATCCGTTGATACCAGCATTTAATACTCCAAAAAATAAATACAATATTGGTTTTGCTGGAAATGATATCATCAATAAAGTTGGAAAAAATTGGGGATTCAATATTAATTATAAGTGGGTTCAAGGATTTAAGTTTGAAGGTTCTCCTCAGTTTACTGGAGATATTCCTAGTTATGGAATAATGGATGCGCAGATTAATAAGAAATTTGCAGAAACAAAAACGACAATTAAAATTGGGTTGACAAATTTATTAAACAATAAGCATTTCGAAGTTTATGGTGGTCCGGAAGTAGGAAGATTATTATACTTTCAACTACTAGTTGAATTGAACTAAAAATTAATAATTTACATTGGATCAACATCGATTTGAATAATTAATCGACGGTTATCTGGATTAGCTTTAAACTTATCAATTGCTAGTGCGAGATTACGTTTGACCTCTGCAACACTTAGTTGTTTTTCTAACTTAATTAATACGTTTCTTAAAAAAAGATTTCTCACACGAATTACCGTTGGCATTGTAGGTCCTAATACTCTATTTCCGAAAACCAATTTTAAATCTTTAACAAAAGCATTTGATGCGCGATCAATTTCTTTTTCGTCTTTATGCTTTAAACGAATTTCAATCAATCGAAAATAAGGCGGATAAGAAAATTTATAACGCTCGATTAATTCATGTTGATAAAAACCTCTGAAATCATGCTTCAATACATAACTTAATACAACAGATTCTGGATTATGAGTTTGGATTATTACTTTTCCAAATTGCTTACGTCCTGCTCGTCCGCTAACTTGTGCTAGCAATTGAAATCCTCTTTCATGAGAACGAAAATCAGGATAATGAAATAGAGAATCGGCATTAATAATTCCAACAAGATTTACACGATCAAAATCCAGACCTTTGGTTACCATTTGCGTTCCTACTAAAACATCTATCTCACCTTCTTCGAAAGCGGTTAAAATTCTAGAGAATGCAAGTTTGCTTCTTGTAGTATCATAATCTAAACGAGCGATCCTTGCCTCAGGAATTAACAATTGTAAATCTTCTTCGATACGCTCCGTACCATAACCTTTCATACGTAAATCATGATCACCACAAGCATTGCATTTAGAAGGAAGATCTGTTAAATAACCACAATAATGGCATCTTAGCTCATGCTTATTTTTATGATACGTAAGTGCTACATCACAATTCACACACAATGGAACCCATGAACAATTTGCACATTCTAAAAATGGTGCAAACCCTCTTCTATTTTGAAATAAAATCACTTGTTGCTTTTGTTGAATTGTCTCTTTAATTTGATCAACTAATGCTACAGAGAAATTTCCATTTACTAATTTTCTTTTTCGTGCTTCTTTTACGTCTATTAAAAACACTTCTGGCATTTCTAAATCAGCATGTCGTTTATCTAATGTCACTAAAGCATACTTCCCTGACAACGCATTAAAATAAGATTCTAAAGATGGTGTTGCAGTTCCTAAAAGTATTCTTGCATCTTGTTGAGAGGCTAGTACAACAGCTGCATCTCGTGAATTATAACGTGGTGAAGGATCTACTTGCTTGTAGGAGTTATCATGCTCTTCATCAACGATAATTAAACCGAGTTTAGTAAAAGGCAAAAACACAGCTGAACGAGCGCCGATAATAATTTTTCCCCCTTGCTTTTCAGTTAATAAATTATCATCTAATATTTTATTCCAAACCTCTACCCTTTCTTGTTCATTAAACCTCGAGTGATAAATAAGTAAACGGTTACCAAAATGTTTTAACAAACGATTAATCACTTGCGTTGTCAATGCGATTTCAGGTAAAAGATATAATACTTGTTTTCCTTCCATCAATACGTCTTCGATAAGATGAATATAAATTTCTGTTTTACCTGAAGAAGTAACACCGTGCAGCATTGTAACTTTTCCTTCATCAAAAGCGTACTTTATTTCCGTTAATGATTGTAATTGAAAAGCATTTAATTTTTTCGGTTCAATTATTGGTCCATTGTAAACAGGTAATCGATCACTTTGTTGTTTAGTAAGAACAAATATATTTTTCTTTACAAGTTGAATTAAAACAGAGGCTGGAGTATTTGCTTTTTTTAATAAATAACTTTTTGAAATTGTATTTTGTTCTAAATCTTTACTAATTTTTAAATATGCGATTAACAAATCCACTTGTTTGGGAGCACGTTTTTCTAATTTATTTATGTGTTCAGCAAGTTGTTCATCGGATTTTGCGTCATCGTGTAAACTCACTAAATCGATATACCGAGGTTTATACTTTTCATTCATCTCCTCTTGCACTAAAACAACTTGATTAGAAATCAAATTTCGAATTACTGGCATTACATGTTTTAGTGAAAGTATTT
>JBBRAW010000132.1:0-8494 GCA_038206385.1 Bacteroidia bacterium
CCTTACTTCTCCTTGGGCAGGTGGGTTAAACAGTCCTATTATAAATGAAATTGATTTAAATGGTGATGGAATTAATGACCTCTTTACATTTGATAGAGTAGGTGAACGTGTTTCTACTTTTATTAATGATGGCATTGCTGGACAAGTTTCCTATCATTATGACCCAAGTTATATAAGCCGTTTTCCGATAATGAGTAAATGGGTTCGATCTGTAGATTTTGATTGTGACGGAGACATGGATTTGTTCGTTTACAATAACAAAGCAATTGCAGTTTATAGAAATGATTATTCTGTTTCAACAGGCTTAGTTTTTACTCCTGTTACTAATCATTTAACAGCTTGGTTTGGTACTTTCTATAAAGACATTACTGGTAGTGATTTAAATGTTCCAGCATTTATGGATATCGATAATGATGGTGATATTGATGTCTTGATTTTTGCTAACTCAAATAACACTATTGAATATTATCGTAATTATTTTGCTGATTCTTCCGCGACCTCAAGTTGTGATGGATTTAATATGTTCTATGAACCCTATTGCTGGGGGCAATTTCAATTAGACGGTTTATCCAACTTTGCAAATCTAAATGTAGTATGTCGAGGTAATTTAATTAATGATGATTCAATTCTTAAAACCACCAATCAACATTCTGGATCAATTTTAATTGGGTTTGATCAAGGATGTGATGGCGACTATGATTTATTAAATGGAGATATACTTGGAACTAACTTGTTATTTTTGGAAAATGGGGGTACTAGTTCATCCGCACACATAACAGCGCAAGACACTTTTTTTCCTTCTAATTCTATTTCTGTTAACCTTAGCAATCTTCCATCACCCGCATATCTAGATGTAAATAATGATGGTAAAAAAGATTTAATTGTTACACCAGCATCAAATGCAGGAGAAGATTATTTTAATGTTTTGTATTATGAAAACATGACTGATAATTGTTCCAATCAATTTAGTTTTACTACAAACAGAATGCTTGTTGGTGACATGATAGATGTTGGTACCTCTTCAAATGTTGCATTCAGCGATATTGATAATGATGGCTTACTTGATATTATTGTTGGTGATGATCAGTATTATAATAAGAATCCTTCGCTTGCTTTTTCTCGAGTCTCTTATTATCGAAATACAGGTTCTTTAACACAACCAGCCTTTACACTTATTACAGACGATTGGTTGGGATTGTCTTCTTTACAACAAACAGGTTTAAGTCCTTCCTTTGGTGATATTGACGCTGACGGCGATCAAGATTTACTACTTGGAAATAACACTGGTGATTTGATATTTTATCGTAACACAGCAGCAATTGGGGCTCCATCAAATTATGTTTTTGTACAAGCGCCATTTCAAAATATTTCAGGTGGTAATAATGCTGTTCCACAATTAATAGATGTGGATCGCGATGGTAAAATCGATTTGTTATTAGGAAATAGAAATGGACAAATAAGATATTACAGAAATACATCAGCAATTGCATCCAATCCTGTTTTTACATTAATAACTTCAGTTTTTGGTGGAGTAAATGTATCGCAAGTTGGTGCTGGTGCTGGTTTAAGTATTCCATTGCTTTATGATAACAATGGAACATACGAAATGTTAGTCGGATCAGAAAGCGGATATATCCATCAGTATGGAAATATCGATGGTAACTTAACGGGAACATTTACATTAATTGATAGCATGTATCAACAGATATTTGAACCACGATCGGTAAGTATAGCTCGAGCAGATATTGATGGTGATAATAAGCAAGATTTATTAACTGGAAATAGAGCAGGTGGATTGAGATTATACACACAATCCGTTTTTACATCTCTCGCCATGCATGAACATTTGTCGGGCGAAATAAAAATTTTACCAAATCCGGTTTCTAATATGTTAACTATTCAATTGATGCAACTAAGCACGAAAGAGCAGCGTAAAATAGAGATATGCGATTTAATGGGACGAAGAGTATTTCAGTCAACGTTTGAAGGTAATTCGATGGATATAAATGTTTCTGATTTGACAAATGCAGTTTACGTTATTAAGATTAGTATTGCTAATGAATTATTCGTAAAAAAAATGATAAAACAATAACGCTGAATTTATGAAAGGACTTACTAATTCTTTGTTGGTTATTTTATTTTTTCTAACAGGTAAATTATCAGCGCAATCAGTAACACTTTTTCGTGATACTAGTATTGCAGTAGATATTGCTAATATTCGATTAGAAAACGCATGGACAGGTGGGTTTAATGCTCCTGTTTTTGCCGACATGGATTTGAATGGCGATGGCAAGATGGATCTTATTGTTTTTGATTGGGTGAATAGAAATGTTTTCAGAATGAATTGTTTTATTAATAATGGATCAACCACAAAAAACCCTTGGGTGTTTGCACCAAAATATGAAAAACTTTTTCCTAAAGGATTGGAAGGATGGATTCGAACTTATGATTATGATCATGATGGAGACATGGATTTGTTTTCATATTATGTTTCAGGCGGATTAGAATTGTTTAGAAATGATTATACTCCTACAAATGGATTATCATTTAATCAAGTTCCCATTCTTGTTAATACGCATTACGGAACGTTCTCAACTCCAATTTATGTAACTCGAGTTGATATGCCAGCATTAACAGATTTGGAAAACGATATGGATATGGATGTCCTTGCTTTTTCAATTGGTGGAAACTTTTATGAGAACAATAAAAATATTGCCTCCGACTCATCTACTGGTTTTGGGAACTTGAATTATATATACAACATTACAGGTTGCTGGGGATATTTTTATACCAATGGTTCTTACAATACTGCGATACTTTATCCAGGTTCCAGTGGAACATGTTTTTTGGGTCCAGCAAATCCATTCAGAACAAAAGTTGAAGAGGAAAAACTCGCCCAATATCGACATAATGGATCGGCAACATTAGCATTAGATATTGATGGCGATGGTGATCAAGATATTATTGTTGGTGATGTAGGCGGAACAAATTTATTAATGATCAATAATTGTGGAACGCCAGATTCGGCTTATGCATGTGCTTACGATTCCATTTTTCCTAATTATAATATTCCAGTAATTCAACCTGGATCACCGTTTCCAGCTCCTTATTATTTTGATGCAGATAATGATGGAAAGAAAGATTTAATTGCTGCAAACTTTGTCCCTGGTGCTGAAAATTATAATAATGTACAACTTTATAAAAACACTACTAACAATACCACAAATGTTTTTTCTTATGTAACAAATAGGTTTCTTGCTAATACAATGATTGATGTAGGTTCTAGCGCACATCCTGTTTTAGTTGATATAGATGGAGATGGCTTAACAGATATGCTTATTGGGAATGATTTTTATTCAAGTCCCCATCAAACAAAAATTGCATTTTATAAAAATATAGGTACTTCTCTAAAAGCAAAATTTCATTTGATCACGGATGATTTTGATAGCATATCGAATCTGGGAATACTAGGAGTTTTTCCAACTTTTGGCGATTTAGATGGCGATAATGATTTGGATATGATACTTGGTGAAGATGGAGGTACTTTGATTTATTATCAAAATATAGGAACGGCAACATCTCCTAATTTTATTTTTTCGCAAGCAAATTATCAGTCGATAAATGTTAGCGCTGCAGCATCACCACAATTAATTGATGTGGATCGTGATGGTAAGTTGGATTTAGTGATTGGTAATCGAATTGGAACTTTGAGTTATTACAAAAATACTGGTTCTGTAAATGCTCCAATATTTACTTTGCAAAGTAATAATTTCGGGGCCGTAAATGTTTCTGCTGGTGCTATTGCAGGCTTAAGCGCTCCTTGTCTTTATGATCATAATGGTAATTATGAATTGTTAGTTGGATCTATAAGTGGTTATCTCTATCACTATACAAATATTGATGGAAATTTAACGGGATCATTCACACTTCAAGATTCAATGTTTCAAAATATTTACGAGCCCGCGCGCTGTGTACCAGCAATTGCTGATCTTGATGGCGATACAAAATATGATGTTGTTGTTGGGAATTCCATGGGAGGCGTTGCATTGTATACACAAAATGTAATCTTGTCGGTTGCTAATTTGGATGCAACTAACAGCTCATTTTTTAATTTGTTTCCAAATCCAGTTAGTGATGTTTTGTATTTGCAATTTGACAGTAAAAATCAAGCATCAAAAATCCAACTTGTGATCTTTGATGTTTTAGGTAATGTGGTAAAGAGAGAAGAAGCCAGATCAGAAACAGTTAACATCGACATATCAGAATTGTCCGCAGGTTATTATCTGATTAAAGCGAATAACGGTAAGCAAATCTTTACAAGAAAATTTGTTAAAGAATAATTAAACGCTAAACATTTACACTTATGAAAATTCATTTAATTAATTTCTGTTTATTAATTCCATTGTTTTTTGGTGGATGTAAAAAGTCAAATGATTGTACTGCTGGCCTAGGTGGTAACTTAACAATTATTGCAAAAACTATGCACCATACAAAATCAATTCCTGGATGTACTCTTTACATTAAATATTGTACTCAAGAACTTCCCGGAAATGGAAATGCTTCAGCATTTGATAAAAGTTATAAGATTGCAAATGATAGTGTTGAAATCGCTATTTCTAATTTGCAAAAAGGAGAATATTATTTATATGCAGTTGGCATTGACAGTACACTCGATCCAACCAAAAATATTGTGAAAGGCGGAATACCATTTAGTACTGATCAAAATAATGGAACAATAAATTTAATTGTGCCAGTAACAGAAGGAGATTAACCATGAGAATTAATGAACTTTTATTCGCATTAATATTTATTTCATCATGTAAAACTGATATTCCTGATGTTGCCATTAGCACAAATTATCCGCAAGCTGTAGAAAAAATTATTGTTGGTAAATGTGCAACTGCGGGTTGCCATAATTCAATTAGTAATAGTGCAGCAGGAGGATTAGATCTTAGTTCTTGGGATGTTATGTTTAACGGAACAAGTAATGGTGCCGTAACAATTCCTTACCGAGGCGATTACAGTACGCTTTTGTATTTTACGTGTACGGATACATTATTAGGATTAGTATCGAAACCTACGATGCCCATTAATTTACCTGCGCTATCTGCTACTGATTATTTAACATTACGATCTTGGATAAATTCTGGAGCACCTGATAACAAGGGAAACATTGCATTTTCTGGAAATCCATTGCGACATAAATTTTATGTTTCAAATCAAGGATGTGATGTCGTTTCAGTTTTTGATACAGATAGAAGGGTAATTATGCGAATGGTAGACGTAGGAGTAAATCCAGATCCAACACATCCAGAAGCACCGCATAATATCCGCGTTTCTGCTGATGGTAAATTTTGGATGGCCGTATTTTTGAATTCAGATGTCATACAGATTTTCGATGCAGCTACCGATCAATTAATACGTACAATACCTATCGGAAATGGAATATCTGGACAATGGAATACTGGAATAATTAGTAGTGATTCAAAGTCGGCTTATATCGTTGATTATAGTCAAGGACGAATTTCATTTGTTGATTTGGTTACAGGAATTTGCCATACTGAAGGTCCTTTTTTAATTGGAAGTACAGGCCAACAATTGCATGGTATTGCATTAAATCAAAGTAACGATACAATTTATGTTACGTGTCAAAATGAAAGTAGTATTTTTAAAATCCCAATCAACGATATTAATAATTATCAATATAAAAGATTGTGGAAATTTGGACAAGCACCAATTACAAGTTTGAAGCCTCACGATTTAGTTTTCACTCCTGATTTTGCGCATTACCTTGTTACTTGTCAGGATACAAATTATAATGAAGTACGAGTAATGGATTCGTCAACAGATACTTTATTTGCTGTAATTTCTGTTGGTAAATATCCTCAAGAAATTGTGGTCTCCCCTTCTCATAATCTTGCATTCGTAACGAATATGGAAGACAATGCATTTCCAAATGTGAAAGGTTCAGTAAGTGTGATTGATTTAAATTCATTTACTGAGTTAAAGAAAGTGCAAGTTGGCTGGCAGCCACATGGTATTGCAGTTGATGAAAAGAAACAATTAGTTTATGTTGCCAATAGAAATGTTTCGGGCGGAATTGCGCCTCATCATCCAACCGCATGCGCAGGAAAAAATGGTTATTTAAGTGTAATAGATTTAAATACGTTGGATTATATTAGAGATTACAAACCTGAATTATCGGTAGATCCATATTCGGTTGCTGTTCGTCCTTAGGAGAAAAATTTTATTGGTTTTTTTAAAAATCACACATATTAATTAGTTTGAAATTGATGACAACATTAGTTCGTCCTATTATTTTATTTGATGGATACTGCAATTTCTGTTCTTCAACGATCGACTTAATTATTAAATATGACAAGGGAAAGCGGTTTTTATTCGCTGCATCTCAACAAGGAGTAGGATTGAAATTAGTGGAAGAATATCAATTGCAAAATGTTGATTCGGTAATATTAATTTATAAGAACAAAGTATATCGATATTCAACGGCCATCTTAAAAATCTGTTGGTTATTAGGATTGCCTTTTAATTTATTTGCAGCATTTTTAATTGTGCCTCCACTGTTTCGTAATTTGATTTATAAATGGATTGCCAAAAATAGATATAAATGGTTTGGTAAAAGAAGCACCTGTAAGATCCCTGATCAAAAAGAAAAGGATCGCTTTATATAGCTTGGTGGTTATTTCCAGCTGAGTTTCAATTGGGCTTTTTTAAAATCAATAATAGCAGAATATTTATCTAGTAGTTCACTTCCCAATATCCCATCAATTTCTTTAAAGCCCATCGTTTTGTAACTTTCATTTACATGTTGCAAATCGAGAAGTATTAATTCATAATTTTTGATTTTTAATTCTCCAATGCGAATGTTTTTTATGATTACTGCTTGACTTTCCAAATTATTAGTTCCAATTCCTGCTGTTAATGCATCCAGCATTCGATGTATTCCTCCAGGAATAAAATGTTCTGCCCGATTTTTATCAATAACAGTTTGAGATGCACCAGTATCAACAACAAATCTTGCCACTTTATTATTTAAAAAAATCTTTATATGAATGTGTAATCCTACTGGGGGAATAATAAATTTTTCAATCGTTAGTATAGAAGAGGGCATCTTGATTAGTTGTTAAAATTCATCTTATAAAAATCCTTAAATAAAAAACAGCGCATCTTTACAGATACGCTGTTTAATTTATTAGTTCAATAATTTATTTTACGGTCTCTTGCATTTTATCTAATACATCCATCACTTCTTTTACAGCAGTTCCTGATTTTTTTAATAGATCCATTTCGGCATCATTTAATTTAAGTTCTATAATTTGTTCAATACCATTCTTGCCTAATTTTACTGGAACACCAAGATAAATATCCTTCATTCCATATTCTCCATTTAACCACGCACAAACAGGGAATATTCTTTTCTGATCACGAACAATAGCTTCCACCATTTGAGCTGCTGCAGCACCTGGAGCATACCATGCTGATGTTCCCATCAAATTCACTAATTCGCCACCACCAACTTTAGCGCGCTGAATTATAGCGTCTAATTTATCAGTAGCAATTAACTCAGTAACTGGAATTCCTGCCACAGTAGTGTAACGCGGTAATGGAACCATTGTATCACCATGACCACCCATTAAAACAGCTTGAATATCTTTTGGTGAACAATTTAAAGCTTCTGCAAGGAATGCACGATAACGAGCAGTATCAAGAATCCCTGCCATACCAAATACTTTGCTCGACTTTAACCCAGAAGTCATGTAAGAACAATAAGTCATCACATCCAATGGGTTACTCACAACGATAATAATTGTATTTGGCGAGTATTTAACAATGTTTTCTGTTACTGATTTTACGATTCCCGCATTTGTTGCGATTAAATCATCACGACTCATTCCTGGTTTACGAGGCAATCCAGAAGTGATCACAACAACATCAGATCCAGCAGTAGCAGCATAATCATTTGTAGATCCTTTCACTCTCGTATCATATAAATTGATGGGAGCAGTTTGCCAAATATCAAGAGATTTACCTTCAGCAATTCCTTCTTTAATGTCAAGTAGAATTACTTCGTTGGCAAGTTCTTTATGAGCAATTACATTCGCGCAAGTGGCACCTACATTGCCCGCGCCTACAACAGTTACTTTCATTTTTATAATAGATTTATTTAACAGGATATTTGTGGCGAAGTTATGGAAAACGTATGGAGTGAAACAAATATGTACTAGCGAATTTTTTCAATTATTCGGATCAAGAAAAAAAACACCTTGAATGAGAATAAAAGGGTCTAAATTCTTAGATGATGTAATAGAAGTGGGGGTGTTTGCTGAAATAGATTTTTCCTGACTTGTCCAAATTAGGTCAGCACCTTTAAATTGTTCAACATTTTTATTATTTCAGGAGTTAAACTAGCTCTTATCAAATGTTCTTTCCCTGTTATTTTATTTATCAAGCGAGCATCGGTAATCTTTTTTCC
>JBBRAW010000133.1:0-7840 GCA_038206385.1 Bacteroidia bacterium
ATAAGTACCGTATTGATCGAGGAGAATTAGCTCACTATCATTTTGAAGAACGATCCAGCTACGAGATACTTCTAACTTACGAGGAAAAATAGCTTTGCCAAGAAACTGCCTGATGTTAACTGTTAATAAACTCTTCTGTAAACGGACGTCTAGTTTCGAGAGTTGAGCATTTGCACGGTCATAAATCCAGATACTTTGATCATCATTTCCAGCGATAAGTCTTACATCGGAGAAACCAAGTTGTCGTAAATCAAGTTGTGATTGCTCCGCCAATTGATTATCCAAAATACGGATCATTCCAAAATCGCGATAAAAAACTAATAAACGAAGAGGATCTCTTGCATCTAAGGAAGTAGGATTTCCTAAATCTTTTTTGCTGTAGGTACTAATAATATTTCCTGTAGCATCAAGTTTTATTATTTCGCTTCCGCTGATGGCATAGCATTGCCCAAGCATATCAACAGTAAAATCTTTAACAGCAATACTTGAATCTAAAACAATTTGTGCGTTTAGTTGTATGTTGATGAAACAACAAAAAATTAATAATCGAGAAAATTTTTTCATAAGATGAGGCTGTTAACACTTAATATTTCATCCACAAATTTTCGATGATTTGCTAACCTCGGAACTTTATGTTGTCCACCTAATTTTTCTTTTGATTTCAACCAATTGTAAAAAGTACGATCAGGCAAAACACGAATTAGCGGTCTCCCTAAAACTTTATCATGATATCTTTTTGCTTCGTAATCGGAATTGTATTTTTTTAATGCTTCATCCAATGCAACGTTGAATTGATCAATGTCATTTGGTTTAATTTCAAATTCAATCAACCACTCGTGTGCACCTGATGATTGATCGCTAAAATAAACGGGTGCAGCAGTGTAATCACGAATAACAGCATTTGTTGTTTTGCATGCATCAGCCATTGCTTTCTCTGCATTATCAATAATTAATTCTTCACCAAAGGCATTGATAAAATGAGCAGTTCTTCCAGTAATACGAATACGAAACGGACTTAAAGAAGTAAATGCAACAGTGTCACCAATTTTATATCTCCACAATCCAGCGTTAGTTGTAATTACGATTGCATAATTCTCATTCAGTTCAACTTGATCAAGAGTTAATGTTTGTGGTGTTTCTTTATCCCATTCACTCATCGGAATAAATTCATAGTAAATACCATAATCAAGCATCAATAACATTTCCTCCGAATTTGTTTGATCTTGAATTCCAAAAAATCCTTCCGATGCATTGTATGTTTCTAGATAATGCATATCATCTTTAGGAATCAATTTTTTAAATTGCTCTCTGTATGGATTAAAACTTACTGCGCCATGAACAAACAATTCAAGATTTGGCCAAACTTCTGTAAGGTCTTTTTTGCCTGATAATTCGAGTATACGTTTCAATAATACTAAAGTCCATGAAGGTACTCCTGCAATATTGGTAACGTTTTCGTTCATCGTTGCTTTTGCAATCATCTCAATTTTACTTTCCCATTCTTCCATTAAGGCGATAGAACGTTCTGGTGTTTGGAATAACTGAATCCAGAAGGGAAGATTTTGCATTAGTATCGCACTTAGATCTCCATAAAAAGAATCGTTACTTAATGAATTTACATGATGACTTCCACCCAATGAAAGTAGCTTCCCATCAAAAAGTTGTGTCTCTGGATTGTTATGAAAATAGATGCAGAGTAAATCCTTTCCACCTTTGTAATGACACTCTTCTAGTGCTTCTGTACTAACAGGAATAAATTTCGATTTATCACTGGTTGTTCCTGATGATTTTGCAAACCAACGAATATCAGTTGGCCACAATAATTGTTGTTCGCCTGCTTTTAATCGGAAGATATAAGGCTTTAAACTTTCGTAATCTTGAATAGGAACACGAGTACGAAATTCTCTAGAACTTGCTATTGAAGAAAAATCATATCGTCGGCCGAATTCTGTATAACGTGCAGAGATGATCATTCGCTTTAGCAACTCTTGTTGCACTTCATTCGGATACTTGATGAACAGCTCAATTTGATGGATGCGCTGTTTCATAAACCAGGAAAGTACGGAACTAATAATTGGCATAAAGAGTTACGATTTTAGATAAGTGTTTATGTATTCGAAAGGTAAGGATTATTTCAATGCAATACAACGATCTCTTCGTTTTTGAAACCATTCATCGATTTGAATCTTGTTAAATGCATTGAATGTTTTCTCACTGGTAAGTGCTCCTTTACGCGCAACACAAACTCCATAGTGCATGTCTTGGTAACCTTCAACCGCATGAGCATCTGGGTTAATCGAAATCATGACGTTTTTAGAGAGTGCATATTGTATCCAACGCCAATCTAAATCTAATCGATATGGATGCGCATTTAATTCAATAACGACACCGTGTTCAGCACACTCATCAATAATTAATTTGTGATTTATTGGATAACCATTACGAGCTAATAATAATCTTCCTGTTGGATGACCTAATATTGTTGTGAATGGATTTCGTATTGCTGTTAGAAGTCGCTCTGTCGCTTTTTCTTCTGTCATTTTTAAATTGGAATGTACGGAAGCAACGATAAAATCAAATGTGGCTAAAACTTCTGTAGGATAATCTAAGGAACCATCATTTAAGATATCGGATTCGATTCCTTTGAAAATTTTAAATGGAGCTAGTTCATGATTTAAAATTTCAATTTCTTGATGTTGCTGTTGCACTCTTTCCATGGATAATCCATTTGCATAAAATGCAGATTTACTATGATCGCAAATTCCTAAATATTCGTATCCTAAATCACGGCATCCTATTGCCATTTCTTTAAGAGAATGAATTCCATCACTGTAATTACTATGATTATGAAGGATGCCTTTTAAATCATTAACAGTAATTAATGTTGGTAAAATATGTTGTTTCGACCAATTTACTTCTTCTAATCCTTCACGTAATTCAGGCTCAATAAAATCAAGCTTTAATTTTTGATAAATTGATTCTTCTGAACTAATTTCTTGCAATTCACTTTCGTTGATGGTTGAGTTGTCAAAACACAATTTGATGTGTTCTTCTGATCCCGTGCTTTTCCAAAGTGAATATGCGAAGTTGGGAGTAGGAGCGAGGAGCAAAGAAAAAATCGGCCCTGCGATACTTTTAGTTCTTAATTCATTTTCAGAAGATGCAAGTAATTGTTCTGGCAACCAAGGACAAATTTTAATTGCTGATTTTATCCTTTCAAGTTCATTAGTGGAATTGCATATTGCTATTAATGAAATCTCATCAATAATTTCACATTTCCTTCTCAATTCAGCAGTTGTTTGAATTACTAAATCAGGAATATTTTTTTGAAAATAATTTATCAATTCAATTGCCAATACTTCAACAGTTGCATAATGATAATGTCCTTGGCTTGCTAATTTAAATTCGACAGCTTGTTTTACTTGCTCTTGCGTTTTTGTTCCGAAGCCTTTTAATTCAATCAATCGATTTTCATTGCATGCATATAATAATTCACCAATGGTTTCGATATTTAGTTCATGCCAAAGTGCAGCTACTTTTTTCGGACCAATTCCTTTTAATGACATCATCTCAAGCACACCTTCGGGAGTTTTTTCTTTCAAAGCATCGAGTTCAGGGAAATTTCCGCTGCTTAACAGGTGATAAATTTTAACGCTAAGGCTTTTTCCAATTCCATCAACTTTTTCAAGATCTTCAACAGATTTACCTTCTAACTTTTCAGTTAAACGATCTAGTTTAAAACTTGCATTTTGAAAAGAGCGTATTTTAAAAGCGTTTTCTCCATGTAATTCCATCAGCTTTGCGGTATGCTTTAGGATATCGGCTATTTCATTGTTTTCCATCGGGATGAAAATAAGTAATTTAGACTGTTACTTAATGAAATTTCAAGGAAAAAATTAAAATGCTATTATTTATGATAAATCTTTGTAATGGAGTCGATCTGTATTCCTTACTTTTGCAGCTATGCGCTATTTATTTCTATTAATGCTGCTGCCATTTATCTCACAGGCTCAGCATGAAAACACAACCAGTACTAGTTCACAAGCAACATATTCTTCACGTGAATCACAAGGAAGAGGGTCATTTTATTTCTCTTGGGGATACAATACTGAATGGTATACTCGAAGCAATGTAAAAGTAAGTCAGCCCGATTTAGGTAATAATTATAGTTTCAAAAATATTAAGGGACACGATCATCGTGGTTGGGATGATGGATTATTTTCAAAGCCGTTTACTATTCCACAATACAATTATCGTTTAGGATATTTTTTTAATGACAAAAGAGATTTAGGTGTTGAAATAAATTTCGATCATACTAAATTTATTTTTGAGCAAGATCAACAAGCGGATATTAAAGGAACTTTGAATGGAAAATCAATTGATAGTACTGTTACTTTTAATGAAGCAAATGGTTTTTTCTATTACCTGAATAATGGTGCTAATTTTTTGTTATTTAATCTTGTAAAGAGATGGCATTATTGCAATGATAAAAGTGGGAATATCAAAACTGATTTCCTGTTGAAAGGTGGCATTGGCCCTGTAATTCCGCATGTAGAAAATAGTTTTTTTGGATTGAAGAATGAACCTCATTTTCAAATTGGAGGCTGGAATATGGGAACTGAATTAGCGGTCAGAACAACTTTTTACAAACATGTATACCTTGAATTTGCTGGTAAATTAGATTACGCTCGTTACTCGAATTTAAAAGTTTACCACGGAACTGTGAAACATGCTTTTGGAACTGCAGAGTTAATTTTAAATTTAGGTTATACTTTTAATGCTGGGAAGAAAAAATTAAATAAATAGTACCATTTTGGTATTTTTTTTAAAGATTAAAAATGCATTAATCGTACCCTAATATTTTTTCATTCAAAAAAATGACAGTACTATCATTTTTTAAATAATTTGGAATGACTAATCCATCAGAATTAAATAGTGCAATCTTATAAAATTTATTTTTTAATTCATTGTATTGATGAATATCAGGTATGAAATTATATGCAGGAAAACTAGTATAAAACATTGCTTCTATGTAATGACGTCCTTTCACATTAAATAATACGGTTTGTTTTGGAAGTCTTAAGCTTTTAAAAATCTTTTTGTTATGAATCATCATGGAAGCATAATCATTTTCAGAAGTAGATATTTGATGCCTACTTGTTATTGATTTTAGATCGATAGAAAATAATAGAAGAATTGCAACCATTGAAAAAAATATCTTTGAAATATGTGGCTTTAAATTTAATTTCATAAAGAAAAATTCTAAGATTTTATCAACAAAACTTGCAAGTAGTATCATGATAATCATCAAAACTATCAAGGTGAAGGAAGGCATTTTTGTGACTGCAATTGTAAAGAATAGATAGGTGATTATTACCATTCCAATTAAAGAATAAAACATTTTTTTATTGGCAATTCGGTTATAGAAAATAATAATAGCTGGAATCAATGCGTAATAATAACAAATCCCATACATCGTTTTTATACCTTCTATATAATATCCTTTAGATGCTTCGTGACCTTCAACGGCGTGTAGAAAATGTTGTGAATTTAGATTTAACGCTTCTGCAAAATCAGTTGGGTAAGAAAAAAATGTATATATCTGCCATGGAAGTGCTATAATTAAAGTGACTAAAAATGCAATGAAAATATCATTGTATTTTTTGATTAAAAATTTATCTGTAAGGATTTTATGGATGAACCACCCAAAATAAATTATCAATCCTACAAGCCATTTACATAAAATCGCAAATCCTGAAAAAGCGCCAATTAAAAAAATCCAATATTTCTTTTTTGAATATTCATATTCTATGAATGACCAAATGCTTAAGGAAATATAAAACAGAAATGCTACATCATTATGTTCTAATTCTTGTCTTCCAGATATTAGTTCTAGACAATAATTACAAGATAAAATTAAGATTCCAGTTAGGTATCCTACCCTTTGGTTTACTAATAATTTTCCTGAGCGATAGCCAATAAAAACCAATATGGCACCCATAATAATATCGGGTATTCTTAATGTAAATTCAGAGACACCAAAAAGGAAAAAGCTTAATGCAATTTGCCAAAGAAAGAGCGGTTGCTTGTGTAGCCAAATATAGCTTCTGTCCCAACGATCATACGCCATTTTAACAACTGGGTTGTCGTATAAGGTTGGTTTTAATGGATGTGAAATTAAATTCTTTGCAACTAATGCATGAAACCGTTCGTCCCAAATATTTAAAAATGGATCTAGTAAGGCGGCAAAACTATTTAACAATAATGCCGATATTACTAAAAATAGAATTGATAATTTTTCTTTCTCTTGGGCATAAAAAAATAAACTCAATAAAAAACTTAATAATGAACCGATCAAACAATTCGTTTGATCGGTTGTAAATTCATTATTGAATAGCGTCATTTACATTTTATAAATTACAGCTAATTTAATTTATCTCTGTATTGTAAAAACTTCTTGCTTGAATTCCTTTTATTTTCATGATATCTTGTGAAGCTTTATAGAATCTAAAATCAGTACCAAGTTTTTCTTGCATGAACCATGTTTCTGCGTTACCACTTAATCCATCCATAATTTCTTGCATTGCATCTTTTTGTTCTGGTAAAGCTTTAATGCGGTAATTAACAAGGTTTGCTTTTTTTGCTGCGATAGCAATGGCATCATCTAATCCTCCAAGTACATCTACTAAGCCTAATCGTTTTGCATCGATACCACTCCACACTCTTCCTTGTCCGATACTATCCACCATATCTTGACGAATTTTTCTTCCTTCTGCAACACGACTAGTAAAGGTATTATAAACTTGATCAACACTTTGTTGAATGATAGCTCTTTCATTTGTAGTAAGAGCACGTGTTACGGTACCTAAATCTGTGTAAGCACTAGTCTTGTAGGTATCCACTGTAATTCCCAATTTATTCTTCAACATGTTTTGAGCATTAAACATCAATCCAAAAACACCAATTGATCCAGTGATAGTATTTGGTTGTGCAACGATAGTATCTGCTGCGCAACTGATATAATATCCACCTGATGCAGCTACACTTCCCATTGAAACAATAAATGGTTTTGCCCTTTTTGCTAGCATCACTTCTCTCCAAATAACATCTGAAGCAAGTGCACTTCCTCCTGGAGAATTAACGCGCAATACAATTGCCTTAATTTTATCATCTAATCGAGCTTCACGAATTGTAGCAGCCATTCCATCCGAACCTATAGAGTTATCATCACCTTCTCCACCACCAATTTCACCTTCCGCATAGATTACTGCAATTTTATTTTTGGAGTAAGGTTTCGTAATTGATGATGGTGATTTTATGTATTGATTAAGTGTAACCAACTTTAATTTTTCTGATTTGCCGTTTCCAATTTTCGTATTTAAATCAGCAATGAAATCATCATAATAGCCAAGATGATCAACAAGATTTAATTCAAGTGCTTTGTTCGCATCTCGTGCTTGTAAACTATCAGCTATAAGTTTTATTTTGGAAACATCCATCTTGCGTGCTTCTGCCATCTTGCTAATTAAATGATTCCAAATTGGATCGATGAATCCAGCAATTTGCGTTCTGTTTTCATCACTCATCTTATCAAGAATAAATGTTTCTACAGCGCTTTTAAATTTCCCATGACGAATAACTTCTGGTTCAATTTCAAGTTTCTCTAATGTTCCTTTAAAAAACATCAGTTCAGTCGACAATCCATTAAGTGTAATTAAACCTTGAGGATTCAAATAAATTTTATCACTTGCAGTTGCTAAATAATAAGCTCCTTGTGAATAATCATCTGCATAACTGTAAACAAATTTGCCTGATTTTTTAAACTTAATAATTGCATTAC
>JBBRAW010000134.1:0-7674 GCA_038206385.1 Bacteroidia bacterium
TATTGCACCACCAAGGCCATTAAATGTTTGAGCAGATACACTAATAGAAAGAAAAAGAAGCATAAATATTTTTGTAAGTAGTCGCATATTGTGTTAAATCAGTTATTACGAAGTTAAGGAATTTTCAAATATCGTTTATCTTCACCAATTCAAAAGTTATTAGCTTGATAAGCAAATAAAAAAAACGGTTACTATTTATGAAAAAATTACTTCTTATACTTGCAATTACCATTTCATCAATACATCTTTTTGCTCAAGATCCTCAATTTATTTCAGGACCAATGCTCGGTTATGTAGAACATCGATCAGCTTTGATTTGGTGTGAAGTAAATCAAGAAGTAAAATCTGCAACGATTCGTTATTGGGAAATTGATAATACAGAATATTTTTATGAATTTGACTACGAAGGAAAATTAGGAAATCCATATAATACAATTCGTTTTGAATTAGTAAAGCTTAAATTAAATACGAAGTATCAATATGAAATTATTTTAAACGGAAAAGCAGTTCCATTTTTGCAGTCACACTATTTTCAAACCAAAGATATTTGGGAGTATCGTAAAACAGCTCCTGATTTTTCATTTAGTGCCGGATCATGTGCATACATCAACGATAGTAAATACGATCGGCCAGGTGAACCTTACGGACAAGATCCTACAATTTTTAAAACCATATCGAATATTTCAAGTGATTTCATGTTATGGTTAGGCGACAATTTATATTATCGAGAAGCAGATTATAGTTCAGTTGCGGGAATGCAATATCGTTATTCATTTCAGCGTAGAACTCCAGAAATGGAAGAATTGTTTTCTAGTCGACCTAATTTTGCTATTTTGGATGATCATGATTATGGGCCTAATGATGGGAATTCAACATTCGAATTAAAAAGTGCATCTATACAATTATTTAAGGATTATTGGGGAAATAAATCTTACGGTGAATCTGATAACGAAGGAACGTACAGTAAATTTACTTGGAGTGATTGCGAATATTTTCTTACTGATGATAGAAGTCATCGCTCACCAAATGAATTAAAAGATTCTATAGCAGGAAAATCAAATTGTGATAAAGAATTTTTTGGTAAGAAGCAATTGACGTGGCTCAAAAATAGTTTAGTAAGTTCACATGCTACCTTTAAATTTATTGCAGTTGGTAATGAAGTTTTAAATCCTTTTGCAGAAAAAGAATGTTTGCGTCATTACTCGTGTGAGTTCAATGAACTAATGAATTTTATTGTTGCTTACAAAATTGAAGGCGTCGTATTTTTAACTGGTGATCGACATTTTTCAGAGGTGATTGGATGGCAACCAAAAGGTGGTTATAAGATGTTTGATATTTGTACTTCTGCATTAACATCAAAACCATACGATTTAACAGGAAAACCAGAATTAACTAATCCATCACGAATTCCTAAAACACTTGTTATGGAAAATAATTTTGCGATTATCAGCATTAGCGGTGAAGAAAATAATCGTAAGTTAAAGATGCTTTGCTTGGATATAAAAGGTCAAGTAAAATCACAATTTGAAATTTCTGAGCAAGATTTAAAATTCAAGTAAAATTATTTATCCATTTTATCCTCTATTAAATATATCATAATGAACATAAAATTAATTGGAAGCATTTTATTTTTTCTACTCTTCAATCATCCTATTAAATCACAAACATCCCAAGTGAGATATCCAATAACAAAAAAAGTAAAACAGGAAGATAATTATCATGGAACCATTATTCAAGATCCTTATCGATGGCTTGAAAATGATACAGCGGCAGATGTAAAGGCTTGGGTAGAAAACGAGAATAAAACAACATTCGATTATCTTAATAAAATCCCATATCGATCAAAAATTCATGATCGCTTAACTGATTTAATAAATTATGAACGATATTCTGAACCAACAAAAATTGGTGAATATTATCTGTATGCTAAAAACGATGGATTACAAAATCAGCCAGTATATTATATTCAAAAGGGACTTGAAGGAACACCAACAGTTTTTATTGACGCAAATAAATTAAGCAAAGAAGGAACATCTGCAATAACATTGTTAGGTTTTTCTAATGATGATAAATATTGTGCTTATGGAATAAATCAATCGGGATCTGATTGGCAAACAATTCATGTGAAAGAAGTTGCTACGGGAAAGGAATTGAAAGATGAATTAAAATGGGTGAAATTTTCTGGTGCTTCCTGGTATAAAGATGGATTTTTTTATAGCAGGTATCAAGAGCCTGAAAAAGGTATGGTGTTGAGTGGAAAAAATGAGCACCATCAAATTTGGTATCATCAATTAAACACTTCTCAAAATTCAGATAAATTAATTTACGAGGACAAGGATCATCCACTTCGATACTTCGGAACGCAAACCACCGAAGATGAACGATATTTATTTGTGTATGTTTTAGAAGGCACCTATGGAACACAGATATTGTTCAAAGATCTTACAAAGCCAAATGATAAATTAAAAGTACTGTTCAAAGGATTTAATTACAACTATAGTATCATTGAGAATTATGGTAGTAGCATTTTTGTCTCAACTAATAATGGTGCTCCTAACAATCAAATTATTACACTCGATCTTGATTTCTTTGTTCCTGATAAGCCTCTCTTAACTCAAGCACGTGTGATAATTCCTGAGAAAAAATTTCTTCTTGAAACAGCAACATCTACTGGAGATCGACTAATCTTAAATTATTTGCAAGATGTAAATTCACATGTTTATCAATATACTTTTGAAGGAAAATTAGAAGATGAAATTAAACTTCCAGGTATCGGAACGGCTACAGGTTTTGGAGGAACGAAGAAGGATCGTGAAGTATTTTTTACATTTACTTCTTTCATCTATCCTGCAACAATTTTTAGATACCATATCGATAATCATCGAGTAATACTTTTTAAAAAATCCGCAATAAAATTTAATCCTGATGATTACACTACTGAACAAGTTTTTTATACTAGTAAGGATAGTACTAAAGTTCCCATGTTTATTATTTATAAAAAGGGGTTAAAGAAAAATGGAAAGAATCCCACACTTCTTTATGGTTATGGAGGCTTTAATGTAAATATGAATCCTACTTTTTCCGCATCACGAATTGTATTACTTGAAAACGGTGGAATTTTCGCAGTTGCAAATATTCGAGGTGGAGGTGAGTACGGTGAAACATGGCACAAAGCAGGAATGCTCTTGAAAAAGCAAAATGTTTTCGACGATTTTATTGCTGCTGGACAATATCTCGTGAATGAGAAATATACGTCGCCTGATTTTCTCGCTGTTCAAGGAGGATCTAATGGAGGATTATTAGTAGCTGCAGTTATCAATCAACGTCCTGATTTATTTAAAGTGGCATTTCCATCAGTAGGAGTAATGGACATGCTACGTTATCATAAATTTACTGTAGGATGGGGTTGGGTTGTTGAATATGGATCCAGTGATAGTGTGGCAAACTTGAAAAATTTATTGAGCTATTCACCATTGCATAATATTTCTACTCGCGTTTATCCAGCAACATTAGTGACAACTGCGGATCATGATGATCGAGTTGTTCCAGCTCATTCGTTTAAATATATTGCAACATTACAAGAGCATCAACTCGGGCCACTTCCTGTGTTGATTCGTGTAGATATAAATGCTGGTCATGGTGCTGGCAAACCTTTAAGTAAAACTATTGACGAGCTTACTGATATTTATTCATTTATGTTTTATAATATGAATGCTCCTGTGAAATATTAAAATCAAAATTTAATTTGGCATACATCCTAAGATAAATTCTCTTAGGATGTTTTTTGATAATTAATATTGAGTAGAAGTATTCTATTCTTAAATAGAATATGTTACTTTGCACGATAGAAATTATTGGTTATGCACATTCTTTTATTAGGTTCTGGTGGTCGTGAACATGCCTTTGCTAGCGCGATAAAAAAAAGCAAATTATGTTCTCAATTATTTATTGCGCCTGGGAATCCTGGAACTGCTAAATGTGGCGTTAACATTAATATTCTTCCAAATGATTTTTCAGCAATAAGGGAACTTGTTTTAAAGGAAAAAATAACGATGGTACTTGTGGGACCTGAAGATCCATTAGTAAATGGCATTGTAGATTTTTTTATGAATGACGCACAATTAAAAGATGTTGCTATCATTGGTCCATCTGCTGCTGGTGCACGTTTAGAAGGGAGCAAAGCATTTAGTAAAGAATTCATGATCAGACATGGAATCCCAACGGCAGCATATCAAAGTTTTACTGTAAATGAATTAGAAGAAGGATTTAAATTTCTAGAAAATATTCAAGCACCTTATGTATTGAAGGCTGATGGATTAGCTGCAGGAAAAGGAGTTATTATTTCATCCAATTTAGCACATGCGAAAGAAGAATTAAAATCGATGCTTACTGATAAGAAATTTGGTAAGGCAAGTGAGACTGTTGTTATAGAAGAGTTTCTTAATGGCATTGAAGTTTCGATGTTTGTTTTAACGGATGGTAAGAATTATAAGATTTTACCAGAAGCAAAAGATTATAAACGTATTGGTAATGGCGATATAGGACTTAATACAGGAGGCATGGGTGCAATTTCACCTGTCCCATTTGTAGATGCTGATTTTATCAAAAAAGTGGAAGAGCAAATTATCATTCCAACAATTGAAGGATTGAATAAAGAAAATATACTTTACAAAGGATTTATTTTTCTTGGCTTGATGAACGACAATGGAAAGCCTTCTATGATTGAATACAATTGCAGAATGGGTGATCCAGAAACTGAAGCTGTAATTCCAAGAATTAAAAATGATTTAGTAGAATTATTATTAGCAGTAGCAAATGAAAAATTAGATACTATTAATTTAAAAATTGATCCAAGAACTGCTGCAACAATTGTGATGGTTTCAGGTGGATATCCTGGTAATTTTGATAAAGGGTTTCCAATTTCTGGTCTTGATAAAACATTAAATACGTATATATTTCATGCAGGAACAGCATTAGTCGAAGGCTCAATTGTTACCAATGGAGGAAGAGTTCTTGCACTTACTTCACTTGGTGACACACTCGAAGTAGCGTTGGAGCAATCTTATGCAGCCGCAAAAATCATTCATTATGATTACGAATATTATCGTACTGATATAGGACAAGATCTTGTGAAATTTTTACATTAAAAATAATTTCCGTTCCCCGAAAATTGGTAAGTATCAATGATTGAAAAAACAAGAGGTATCGTTTTACATGTTACAGAATACGCTGAAGCTAGTATAATCGCGAAAGTATATACTGAATCAAAAGGGTTGCAATCATTTTTGATAAATGGAGTAAGAAAACAAAAAGCACGATTTGCACATAATCTTTTCCAACCGTTATCTTTAATTGAAATTGTTGCGTATTTTAAAAAGCCTGGAGGACTTCATCGGGTTTCAGCGGCAGATGCATCACCAATGTTTAAGAACATACCTTATGATACTATTAAAACGGCAATGGCGATTTTTCTTGGAGAGTTATTATATCGTAGCATCAAAGAAGAGGAGACGAATCCTGAATTGTTTCACTTTATCGATCATGCAGTTCAAATGCTTGATGTCCATCATGAAACTGTTAGTAGTTTCCATTTAAGTTTTATGCTTTCATTATCTCGATATCTTGGTTTCTATCCAAGTGGTAGATATGATAAAGTAACGCCCTACTTTGATTTGCAAGAAGGGGTTTTTCAAGAAACAAAACCCATGCATCCGTACTTCTTATCAATTTTATTGTCTGAAAAATTCGATACATTACTTACTGTTTCGTTGGAAGATTCGGCTGCAATTCGTTTAAGTGGTACAGAAAGAAAAAAATTATTAGAAGCGCTTGTTGGATATTATGAGTTGCATCATACACAAGGAATACGAATTAAATCGCATGATATTTTATCCGAAATTCTTTCATAGAAAAATTATTTCCATTTGTAAATCAAGCAAAACAGGATCTAATTTTTATTTAAAATTAATACGATTAAATCTTCAAAAAAAGCGAAACTTTAATAGTGCATTTTTGAAACTAATTTTATATTAGGATTACTCGTTTACTTTTCAACTCAAATTTGTTTTGAATCTTAGAACAAATTTTCTAAACATCGATTCTAATTGGAAAATAGCAAATGAAATTATTAAAGTATAAACTAAAGTATTATTTTTTTAACATGTTGTCGATGATTTCGATCGAATGTGATTTTTGCAGAAACATATCCTAATGCTAATGCTAGAGGATAATCACTCAACCAATGAACATCATTATTGATCATTGACAATCCTGTTAATCCAATTAAACTTCCTCCCAAAATTTTAATCCATTTCTTTTCTGGATAATTTAACATAAGTGTTGCAACTGTTGAAGCCATTGTTGCTAAATGGCCACTTGGATAAGAATCATATTTAGGAGTATTTTTTTGAAATTCTTTGAACCCTGGGAATTGCCACCATTCACTATCTCCATCTTCATCAGTCACTCGTGAGGGTGTTTCTCTTCCTGTGAATCGTTTTATTATTTGAGAGCATAATCCTACAGTAATTGTTGATTCAACTATATCGGAAGCAACGTTTAATGGCTTTGGTTTATTTTTAATTTTCCCATACAAAAATAATCCACCGGCAACAATCATTGTTGTACCCCCCTCTCCCAATTGATAAAATGCAGAATTTATATTTTGTGGTATCTTTATTATTCTAGCATCTTTAAATCGTACTGGCGAATCATAATCTTCTTTAGCATTAATATGGATTTGCTGCGAAAAATGTTTTACCCCTTCTGAAATCTGTACATCAAACGGGATGAGCAAACACGTTACTCCACCAACAATTAATAACCCTTTTAAATTCTTTTTATGAAAAGGTGATTCAAACATCTTAACAACATCATCAGGAACATTTTTAATGAAACGAAGTGGTTTAGGTGTTGTATATTCACTGCAATCCGTTATTGATAAACTATCACTATTATTCTGTGCTAAAGTAAACTGTGGAGTTAACCACAAAATAATTACAATTATAATGATTTTACATGTCGCTATTTTGCTTTTTATCATGACAATTTATTAATGATGATGACTTTTACTTTGTTGATGAATCCATTTGTTTAGCTTGTAAGATAAATAAGCAGAACCACTTCCTATAATTGCCCCCCCGATAACATCTGTTGGATAATGAACGCCCAAATCCATTCGAGAATAACCAACCGCAGAAGCCCAAAGCATCGATGGAACTATTACATACCATTTCGGATAGACAACACTTAATGATGTTGCTAAAGAAAATGCTTCAGCGGTATGACCTGAAGGAAAGGAATAACTACCACCCGTCGAAATATTTTCAATGTATGGATAATCATCAACTGGTCTTTTTCTTTTTATTGTCTTTTTTAAAATGGTGGAAATAATTGAAGAAATAATAATCGTTTCACCAATATATATTGCATTTATCTTTTTTAAAGAATCTTTTTCAATAGCACCAATGATAAATAGGGTAACTGGAATTCCGATTGAAACTGGTGAAACCGAATTTGTAATTACTTTAAAAGACTCATCAAGTGATTTATTTCTATCAAGATTAATTTTTCTTAATGTATTAATATCCCAATTTTGAGAATAAGATATATGACCTAGGAATAAAAATGATATTAGAAGAAGTATTTGTTTCATTTTTTTTAACTGTAACACAA
>JBBRAW010000135.1:0-7545 GCA_038206385.1 Bacteroidia bacterium
TTGCTTAATTAATTTACTGCTATAAATTGTTCCATCTTGAGAAGTTATTTTTAATAAATAACATCCCTTAGGTATCTTTATTAAATAAGAATTTATTTCGTTTTCAATTTGGGGATATAATCCATTCGCGTTTCCAATTACTCTTCCTGTAATATCTGTAATACTTGCCATGTATATTGAATTAGAATTGTTACCCCCTAATTGTATTTTATCCGTAAAGGGATTTGGATAAATAGTAAGTTTATTATTCTTATCTGCCATTCCTTTACGTAGCACATTAGTACCATAATTTGCCAATTTATATCTAAGATCGCCTGAACTACTCTCGTAATAAAAATACAATAAATCTATTTCTGAATATCCTGAAATAGCAACTTCTGTTGTGATAGTTGTATTTGTATTAATTAACATATCAAAACTTTGTGGAATACTATACGGAACATTAAATATATTTGGGGTACTAATATAATCATATAGATACCAATAACGATTCGCTAATCCTTCAAAAGAATTTGAGCTATATGTAGTATTTGTTAGATCAAGAAAGTTCCATGCTACCACAGTTTCTATTTCAATGGGTTGAACAACAATCGTAGGTTTCTCATTTATTTCAAACTTCGCAGTTATATTATGTCCAGCAAGTGATTGATCGTATACTGATGAACCTGGAGAACTATAGCCAATAGAATATGCAGAAACTATTGTAGGCACTAATGCATTGTACAATAAAATATCATTAGTTGGACCATTAATATTTGATGGATCAAGATCTCTATATGCTACACCATAATGAACTGGAGAATAGCCGTACCCAGGTGTACCAAGGGCTGACAGATTACCTTTATATGCTTCGAAGCCATCGTTTATTGAAATGGATGGTTGGTCAAATGTTTGGCTTGGTTTAGCTTTTTTATTTGCTTGAATTGTACTAACACTCAAATCCCAAGTAGTTCCTGCAAACAAATTTGTTTGGTCATTAAAATCACTTCGAATAACTGTTCCATTACTTTCGGTAAATGCAACTACCACTACGGCATCTGTTTTTAAACTATGGTTGCTATCATACGTAATATCCACATCAGGTTGCGATACCCTACTTGCGCCAAATACAATTTTACCAATAGTACCGAATATTAAATTACCAGAACCATCAATGAATCCAGTTAGCTGTGTTAAAACAGCACTGGCATTAAAACCATCATCGCAAACCATTACAAAGTGCCCGTATTCATCGCCAGCAACACTAACTACACGATCAGTCATGCTTCCGGTTCTTAAAACGCCACTATATGTTGGAGTACTTGAAAATGCACTTCCTGTCCAGTTATAAATTTCGTAATATGCACCAACTGATGGTTCTTGATAAAGTATGATTGCATAAATTTGTCTTCCATTTTTTTTTGAAACAAGTGCTATTTCTGGATGATAAATAAAATTAGTGGATGTAAAAGATCGAATTGTTTTGACTCCATTATAATCATAACCCCATCCTTGATTTGATCCATCCCAAGCAAATACCTTAAATGATACTGTTGGTGAAAATGGATCATCAGCATAACCATCACAACTAATATGAGTGGCATTCGCAACGTTAGCAAATACAGCTCCTGCATTGGAGGCTGGTTGAAACTGTGCTTGTGTTCGTGTGATAGATCCCATCATCAATAAAGTTAGCAAAATTAATAAGGGTACCTTTTTAAAATACGTAAACCAACTTAAAGCTGGTAACTGGTGACTGGTGACTGGTGACTGGTGACTGGTGACTGGTGACTGGTGACTGATGACTGAAAGTTTTCATAGTAAATAAATTTTATAAGGTTAGAATGAAATTTCGAACAAAAACTAAAGAGTTTACTAATACTTTGGTGAATGTAAATAAAAAATCAGACAACTAAAAAATATTTAGGAAATTATCTTCTTCGAAATATGTTGTAAATTTTATTTGTGGTTTACCAATATCAATTTTCGTATCCGCATTATTTCTTCCTGAAAGTTTTCGAGACATTAAATTATCATTTACTTTGTATCATGCTCTCCAAAAAAGCGAAGTACGCATTAAAGGCTCTTGAATACATTGCGCAAAAGGATTCTGACACGCCTATTTTGATTGCAGAAATTGCTAAAGAGCAAGTCATTCCTAAAAAATTTCTGGAAGTGATTTTATTAGAACTTCGAAAAGACGGGATTTTACGGAGCAAAATGGGGAAAAATGGTGGCTATCAATTACAACTCCCTCCAGAAGAAATTCGTCTAGGAAGGGTGATCCGATTAATGGATGGCGCAATAGCATTGGTGCCATGTGTCTCGTTTAAATATTATGCTCCTTGTGCCGAATGTAAAGACGAAGCAACATGCGGATTACATCATATTATGGCAAAAGTGAGAGAGGCTACAGGTAATATTCTTGATAATGTTTCCTTGGCTGAGATTGTCAAAAAAGAACAGCAATTATTAAAATCAGCTAGTAAGAAGACCGCTAATCCCTAAAAGTAATTCTTTCGCCAAATTTCTATTGGCCTTTCGGATACTTGAACTATATTTGTATAATAATCTACTAAATCCATAGAACTTATCTAATATTATTTTAAAGATAGTTCCAAAAACAATTGTTTTAAAAAATCAAATGAGCATTTTAATGATTCAATAAGATTGTTGATCTTTAATCCTTTGAAATAAACCTGAGCGCAACGGATTATTCTGGAATAAAGATTTAAGCTTGACAATAAGTAAAATCGTATTTTAAAAATCTAGTCAATGAAAAATTTTTATGCTAACAGGATTTGGATCTATCTACTCACATTAAGTTGTGTGTACGCGTCTTGTTCACAGCAGAACAATAAAAATGCGAATGATGCCAACGACCCAAATAAATTATGCGGAACAATTGCAATTTCTGGTGCCTTTGCCTTGTACCCACTAGCAGTGGAATGGTCGGAAGAATTTAAAAAATTACATCCTGATGTTCGATTTGATATTCAGGGTGGCGGTGCAGGAAAAGGGATGGCAGATGCAATAGCAGGAGCTATAGATATTGGTATGGTTTCTAGAGCTATTAACGAAGAAGAATTGAAGAAAGGAGTTTTTAGCATTTCTGTAGCTAAAGATGCAGTAGTTCCAACTATCAATGCGAATAATCCTCAGCTAAATTCACTATTAAAAAAAGGATTAAGTCAAGCACAGTTTAAGTCGATGTACATGGACGGAAAACAATGCACATGGAATGAATTTACTGGCTTAGCTGGTGCTGATAAAGTGTTATTATTTACACGCTCAGATGCAGCTGGTGCTCCAGAAACATGGGCTAACTATTTAGGAGGAAAACAAGAAGATTTAAAAGGCACAGGAGTTTTTGGAGATCCTGGTTTATCAGAAGCAATAATGAAAAACCCTTTAGGACTTGGCTTCAACAATATCAATTACGTTTATGACATTAAAACCCGCAAACCTCTAACAGGAATTCTTCCTTTACCTATCGATGTAAATGGAAACGGGAAAATTGATCCTGAAGAGGATTTTTACGAAACAATTGACAGCCTTAATTTAGCTGTTGTACAAAATAGATTTCCTTCACCACCAGCTCGTGAATTGTATTTCGTAACAAAAGGAAAAACAACAAATCCAATTGTAAAAGCATTCTTAAATTATATATTATCAAACGGACAAGAACAAGTTGAAAAAGCAGGATACGTAAAACTTAATGCTGAAATATTACGAACGGAAAGTGCTAAACTCAATCAATGAGCCTACGAATACTTAAGGATCGTTTTGCATGTAGTATCTCGGCGTTTTTATCCGCATGTTGTGTTGCTGCTTTAATTTTAATTGCCATCGGGTTAATTTATAAATCATTACCAATATTTATTGATCATTCACTTTCTGAATTATTTTTTTCTACTATTTGGAGCCCGATGAAAGGTAAATTTGGCTTTCTACCTTTTATCATCAGTACAATTCAAATCACTACATTTTCGCTGCTTATTGCATTCCCAATATGTTTACTTTCTGCAACTTATCTTGTCGAATTAGCACCACGATCTACCTTGAAATTTTTTTTACCACTGATAGATATTCTTGCAGGTGTTCCATCTGTTATTTATGGAATTTGGGGTGTGCTAATGATTGTCCCATTTGTTAGAGATCACGTTGCACCATTCTTCGGATACACAACTTCTGGATATTGCATTCTTACGGGATCACTCGTATTAGCAATCATGGTAGCTCCTGTGATGATGCATTTACTTATTCAAGTTTTGCAATCTGTACCGCATGAATTAAGAGACGGTACGCTTTCGTTAGGTGCAACGCATTGGCAGATGATCAAACTGGTTGTGTGGAGAAAGTGTTTGCCAGGAATTATGGCGACAACAATTTTAGGAATTTCCAAAGCTATAGGAGAAACAATTGCAGTTTTAATGGTAGTAGGAAATGTGGTTCAAATCCCAAAAAACTTATTCGAATCAGGTTATCCAATTCCTGCATTAATTGCAAATAATTATGGTGAGATGCTTTCTATTCCACAGTATGACGCAGCTTTAATGTTTGCGGCTCTCCTATTACTTGTAGTCATTTTATTTTTCAATATGGTATCTGCTTATGTTTTGAAACGTGTTACTAAAAGTATTACGTAAGTTATGATAAGACATAAATATTTTAAAAAACTTGAAGAACAAATTTTCTTCGGATTAATGAAACTGGCAACAGTTACTATTTTATTCGGATTGCTTTTTATTTTGTTCACCATTTTATGGAAAGGCATTCCGAATTTAAGTTGGGAAATGATTTCACAAAAACCACAAGGTGGATTTTATATGGGCGGTGGTGGTGGTATTCTGAATGCAATATGTGGATCACTTCTTTTAGGATTAGGTGCAACTATTTTCGGATTAACACTTGCTATCCCAATCGTTATTTGGTTAAATATTTATGCAGGTCAGTATTCACGAAATGCTGTTATTGTTCGAACTGCGTTAGATATGTTATGGGGAATCCCGTCTATCGTATTCGGGGCATTCGGATTTATTATTATGCTGGCATTAGGAATAAAAGCTTCTCTCTTAGCAGGAATTGTTATCCTAACATTACTCATTCTCCCAATCATGGTGCGTGGTATGGATGAAGTGATAAAAACTATTCCGAAAGAATTACATGAGTCAACATTGTCGCTTGGTGCCACTCGTTGGGAGATGGCAACAAAAGTGATACTTCGCAAAGCATTACCCGGAATTGTGACTGCAACATTATTAGGATTCGGAAGAGCAATTGGCGATGCAGCAGCGGTAATGTTCACCGCCGGATTCACTGATAATATTCCAGAAAAATTAACAGATCCTGTTGCTTCACTTCCACTCTCTATCTTTTTTCAATTAGGTTCACCATTCGAAATTGTTAGAGGAAGAGCCTATGCAGCTGCATTAGTATTAACAATAATTATTTTAGTGATTAGTTTTCTTTCGAGATTGATTACTGCTAAATATCAAAAACACAGCCGATAACATGCAAATAAATCCGCACTTAGGTATTAGTCAGTTGAATGTTCACATTGGTGATCAACAAATCCTGAAAAATATAAATATTAATTTTCCTAATAAAGCGATCACCGCTATTATTGGACCATCAGGTTGCGGAAAAACAACTTTGCTAAAAACGATGAACCGATTAATTGAAAATAGCAGAGGCGTAAATATCAGTGGAAAAGTTTTAATCAATGGTCAAAATATTTACGATGACTATGTAGATTTAACAACATTACGGAAGAAGATGGGGTTACTTGCACAACGCCCTACTCCATTGCCCATGTCGATTTATGCAAATATTGTTTTTGGATTAAAATTGCATGGCATTAAAGATGAAAAGATTTTGCAAGAAAAAGCAGAAAAATATTTACGCATCGCATCTTTGTGGGATGAGGTACATGATCGCATGCGTGATCCTGCTTCAAAATTATCTATCGGTCAACAACAACGTTTATGCTTAGCAAGAGGATTAGCTATTGAACCCGAAATAATTTTATGTGATGAACCCACTTCAGCGCTAGATCCTATTTCAAGTAAAAAAATTGAAGAGAGTTTCAATGAATTAAAAAAAGAATACACCATCATTTTAGTCACACATATTTTACGACAAGCACGCCGCTTAGCTGATTATGTAGTGTTTATGTACCTAGGTGAAATCATCGAATTTGGACCCGCAAAAGAAATTTTTGAGAATCCAAAAGAACAACTTACAAAAGAATATATCGGTGGATTAATTTCTTAAGTGAGTTGAAAATTCTTTTCAAATAAATAGTTTGATAAACAATTGCTATGCTTCGATTTATTTTATTCGTCTTGATAAAAAATTACTTCGCCTTTTTAAAGTAATTTATTTAAGAATTGATATTACCTCGCAGAATTGTCGTATCATTACATCATGGAAATAATTATTGGAGGAGTTTATCAATCGAAGAATAACGGTATGGTAACAATTTTATCAAAAGCACCACATGTAGCTGCAAATATTTTTGATTGTGCACTTGATGTAACCCCAGCTAAATCAGTTTATATTCACCTTTCTCATTTTATTGTTCCCGAGATAATTGAAACGCCAGTAGCAACTGCCGAAAACGTATAACCTGATTTACTTTTGCATTTTTTTAAATGAATTGAATCCTATCTCACAAAACTGAGTATAACAATTCAATACATTTTCATACTGCTCATGTTACTAATTTATCCAAAATATAGTTTGTTAAAAGGTTGTTTTGAAAACTCAATTCAGGCACAAACAATATCTAGTTCATCCTGCTTTTTTGTATCCTTACCTGTGGATAATTTATTATTTTTGGCATGCAGCAATCTAACATGAGCGACTCAACAGTTACAATTATTGGTGGTGGATGTAGCGGAACGCTCTTGTTAGTTCAACTTATTCAACAAGCTAAATCGCCAGTTTCGATAAATTTAGTTTATGTTGGTCATCAACTTACAAAAGGCATTGCTTATTCAACAAATAGCTTCGGACATCTTTTAAATGTTCGTACTAATAGAATGTCGGCGATTCCTGATGATCCTAAACATTTTCAAAACTGGATTTTAAGTAAAGAAGAATATACTGCTTGGCATACTCCAGATTTAGCAGAACGCTTTATGCCCCGTAAAATTTATGGTCATTATTTAGAAGAGTTATTAGCCGATACTATAAAAAATATCCCTTCCTCCACAAAGGTCAATATAATTAATGATGAAGTAGTAGCTATTGAACAAACCGATAACGGATATAAAATAATTCTTAAAAACGAGTCATCATTTTCTACAAAACATGTTGCATTATGTACCGGACATCAAGCACCGCTTTCGTTACCAGGAAAAACAAAATATTCTCCTAACAAAGCAATAGCAATTAATCCTTGGGCAGAAACAAATACACACGGTTTAAATACGAATGATGCTGTTCTGATTTTAGGTTCTAGTTTAACGATGGCAGATACCGTTATTAGTTTAGCGGAAAAAAATTTTAAAGGCAAGATCTATGTTATTTCGCGTCATGGACAATTACCTTTAGAACATC
>JBBRAW010000136.1:0-7381 GCA_038206385.1 Bacteroidia bacterium
GCGTCAGTGTTTACAGCGTTTAAATGAAGATTCTAAAATTTCAACTTACCGGAGTATCTTTCTTTTTAAAAGGTTCTTTTAATTCATTAGCAAAGATGAACAATAATTTAGTTTTTTAAATTCCCCTTTTTAGGGGATAAAGCAACAACTACAGTGAGAATACTTTTGCTGAATCAAATTTATTCATGTTAAAACTAAAAAATCATTATGAAAAAAATCTTTACGATCTTACTGCTGGCGCTTCTGGCAAATCCTGGTATTGCACAAGTATTGCCTGCCTGGGTAAACTTTTCGGGACCATCTAATTTTGCAAACTTCGATGTGAAAGAAGTTTCCACTGCTGTTGATAGTATCGGTAATTTTTATACTGCAGCATCGATGTTGGATACAATTAACACGCTCAACAAGTCTATACTTATAAAATACAACTCTGCAGGAGTTCAGCAATGGAGAAAGTTATACGACGATCCTGGCGCTAATAATGGGTCCTATGTTGTTTCATTGTTGGTTGACAAAGCAGGAAATAGTTATGTATGCGGGTACGGTCGGCATAATGGAACAAGCAATTTAGATTTTATGGTTATTAAATACAATACAGTTGGAACTAAATTATGGATTCAGTATTCGGATGGCGGACAGAATCAAGATGATTATGCAACATGCGCAACTTTTGATCATTCAGGTAATATTATTGTTGGGGGATATGTAAATTATTTCGGAATCACAAGTGACGATATTGGTGTAACCAAGTGGGATACATCTGGAACAAAATTGTGGAGTTATGTATATAACAATGCTGCTTCGAATTCAGAGGATAGAGCGATAGCCATTGCAAGTGATACAAATAATTCAATTTTTATAACGGGCTCTACTTACGTTGTGAATGGCCGTAATATGATCACTTTAAAAGTAAACAGTAGCGGTGTAGGACAATGGGTAAAAATAATTCCGCATGTAAATAGCAGTACGGATGAAAAGGGGGCAAGCATTGTTGCCGATAACGCTGGAAATTGTTACGCTACAGGAACACCCGGCGACTGGACAACAATAAAATATAATGCTAGCGGAATGGTACTTTGGACGAATCACTATACAACAAATGTCCTCAATTCATTTAGTTCACAAAAAATAATGGTAGATAAATTTAATAATGTAATTGTAACTGGAGACGCAAGTGTTGGATCAGGAAACTTTAGCGATTTAATAGTAGATAAAATTAATAGTGTTAATGGTGTTTCAATTTGGTCAATTAATTTTAATAACGGAGGGGTTGATCTTTTTGCAGATGCTGTTTTAGATACGAATGCGAATATTTATGTTAGTGGTCGTTTTGAAGGCACATTATCAACTGATATGTCTTTGATGAAAGTTTCTCCGACCGGGACTGTAGTATGGAATACAACTTATAGTAATTCTTTAAATTCTATAGGTGTAGATTTGCCATACAATATGACCATCGATAAATACAATGATATTGTTTTAGCAGGTGTTGCAGAAACAAGAGGTAGCAATAGTATTGATGCCGTTGATGTGATAACATTAAAGTTTAGTCCAAGCATTACTGGTGTTAATGAAATCACCACTAGTCCCGATTTCTTATGTGTTTATCCAAATCCTGCCAAAGAAAATTCGGTCATTACAATCGTGAAAAAGAACAATGAAGCGAACGTAGTGCGAATAACAAATTTAATCGGTGAATCGGTTTTAGAACAAAAAATGAATGATATTAATACATCACTAAACTTGCCTGCATTGTATCCAGGAATTTATTTTATTACCATCAACAATGGATCAAATTCAGAAACAAAAAAACTCATCATTGAATAAATAATAGAAAGAATTTATAATAAAAAAGGGCTATCTCTACATGAGGGTAGCTTTTTTTATTTTACTTAATCTAGTTTTAATAAAAATAGATCATTCTACCTTATCGATTTTGATTGTTTGTTCATCACGTTTTTTAATTTATTTTAGTCGAATATAAATAAAACTCAGTCTAACGAAATTTACCTATTTTGGAAGTCCATTTATTCTTAATTATTTTGGAATTACAAACAACTAGCAACGAAGAAATTATCTACCATAACTGCAACGGACCTCATGCATTTCAAGTAAATAAATCAATTATGTAATTCATTCAAGTTATAAATAAATTCAATTTTAAATGATAAGCAATTTCTTTGAATTAAGTTAAGTCTTTAATCTATTTACTTTAATTTAGCAAAAAGTTGTAAAATGTTTCGTCATAAGGGTAATCGAAGAACGTTCACACATAACTTACGTTTAGCTGCTCTATTGTCATTTATTGCCGGAATAGTTAATGTAAGTGGTGTGTTGTCATTGAAAACATTAACAACAAATGTAACTGGCCATTTTGCTTATTTTGCTGAAGAATTAGTTAATAGGAATTATGCTGATTCTTTAATTTTTTTAATCTTTATTCTGAGTTTTCTTTTAGGCTCTTTTGTATCCAATTTGTTTATTGAAATTGTAACTAGAAAAAATTCTAGAGTTTCACATGCAATACCTATTGTAATTGAAATTTTAATTCTAGTTTGTGTTGGATTAAATCGTTATCCTCTTGTAATGGCACTTAATGAGGCAAAAGTTATCGCTTGTATTTTATTATTTGCAATGGGAATACAAAATTCAATGGTTACACAAATTTCAAATTCAAGTGTACGAACAACGCATTTAACAGGTCTTTTTACAGATTTAGGGATCGAGTTATCTCAACTATTTTTTTATCGTTTGCCAAATGAAAGAAATGTGCTTTCGAAAAGCATATCGTTAAAGATAATCATTATTTCATTTTTCTTTTTAGGATGTGTATTAGGCGGTTTTCTGTTTCGCTTACTTCTTTTTAAAACATTCTTCGTTGCTGCGGGTTGTTTGCTATTTGCTTTGTTTTATGATAATTTTCGTTATTATATTTATTTTACCAAGAGAAAAATTCAGCGTAGATGAATTTATATTTTCGAATAACTATTTTTTACGAAATTTCAAAAGTTTTGATTCTCCATTAAAAAATTCTAAGGTAGAATCATTTGGCATTGACCAAGTCTGAGTTTTTTTTAGCATCATTAAAAATGCATTTTCACCATTTTCATTTAAGCATCTCATTTTAGTCATTGCCATATCTCCTTGAAAATTTATTTTAGCAATATCAATATTTACTTTTCCGTTAAAACTATTGCAACCAGTGTTACCTTGAACTTTTTTATTGGTAACATCAATACTAAGTTGAGGCTTATTATTTGGAAATAAATTTTTAAATGATAGTTGAGTATTTCCAATATTGTGAAGTATCCAAGTACCTTCTAATTTGGAGATGTTAGCGATTTCAATATTTGCTTTTTGACGGCACTTACAAGAAATTAATATCATAAGAAACACCACGACAAATGGAAGGATATTTTTCGTTAGTCTCATAGAATTGATTTTTATTTTAATAGTTAGATTTAAAGCAAAGTTTAGATAATTTCTGAAATATTTATGATCAAAGCTATCGCAATATTTTTATTTTTTGAAGATAATTAAATAAATCGAGTAGGGGTCATGTCATAAAAGTTGTTATCAATGCCATTAGCACCATGAAGGCAAATATAGTAAGAGATATTTTCCCTTAAACATATATGATGTTTAGAGCGATCAACTCCATTTACAGATGCTTTCGAACGACAAACAGAGACTTCATACGTCTACAAGTGCTTACATTCGGCAACAAATACTTACTTCCGACTACAAATGTTTATTATTAGATGTTTGGTTTTTTGTTCCGTAATTTAGTTGACAAAAGCCAAATTTTTTCTAAAAAAAATCTCCTTACATTTTACTACAAATACTTACTTCCGACTACAAGTGCTTACTATGCGCTAATTGATTTTTTACTCCGTAATTTAGTTGACAAAAGCCAGATTTTCTGGTAATGAAAAAATAGCTTACAGCAATAAACAAATACTTACTTCCGACTACAAATATTTATTATTAGATGTTTGGTTTTTTGTTCCGTAATTTAGTTGACAAAAGCCAAATTTTTTCTAAAAAAAATCTCCTTACATTTTACTGCAAATACTTACTTCCGACTACAAGTGCTTACTATTCGCTAATTGATTTTTTACTCCGTAATTTAGTTGACAAAAGCCATTCCCATCACTTTTAGAAACTGAAATTTCTCCGCAAAGAAATCTCTCTAGCCGTTTACAAATACTTACTTCCGACTACAATTGCGTATTATTCGCAAATTGATTTTTTGTTCTGTAATTTAGTTGACAAAAGCCGGATTTTTTCTGTAAAAAAAACACCTTGCAGAAGGGTACAAATACTTACTTCCGACTACAAATGTTTAATATTCGATGTTTAGTTTTTTGTTACCTAATTTAGTTGACAAAAGCCAGATTTTTTGGTAATGAAAAAATCATCTAGTCAATAACAAACACTTACTTCCGACTACAAGTTATTAATATTCGCTAATTGAGTTTTTGTTTCCTAATTTAGTTGACAAAAGCCAGATTTTCTGGTAATGAAAAAATCATCTAGTCATTAACAATTAACTACTTCCGAATATAAATGGTAAATCCTCAATAATTGCGATATCGTTCCCTTATTTAGTTATCATAGCTTTTCCCGTTTTAAGCAGGAAAATTTCACGATTAAAAAAAGAACCTGTCTCGCTGAGAGCAGACATTAAAAATTAAATCAAATTATTATTTAATGCTAATTTTACTAGTGCCGCCGTGTTTTTAACATTGTATTTGGTAAGCATATTTTTGCGATGTGAGTTAATTGTTGTCACATCTAAAAATAACTTATCTGCAATATCTTGATTGGTAAATCCTTCAGCGATTAATTCTAGTACTTCTTTTTCGCGTCGCGTAAGAAGCGGTAAACTTTTGTCGGGCGAATTACTTTTTAATACTTGCGCCACCGAAAAATTCATGTATTTTTTTCCCAATACTACGGTATGAAGTGCTTCAACAATTTCACTTTTCGTAGCGTCTTTTAACAAATACCCGGAAGCTCCATTGTCAATCATCTTGCGGATGATACTCGGCTGATCGAAATTACTTAAACCGATAATATATAATCCTGGATATAACAACTTAATTTCCTTGCATAAATCGAGACCACTTTTCGTAGGCAGATTAATATCCATCAAAATTACATCAACTTCTATTTTCTGTAACTGCATAAGCAAATTATCAGGTGACATTGCACTTCCAACACACGCAATATTTTTTTCTCCCTCCAGCATAGAGGAAATACCTTCAATTATTAATTGATGATCGTCAACAATAAATACTTTAATCATGTACAAGATTTTGAATATCGATAGTAACGGATGTTCCGCTGTCAATCGAAGAATGTATATCCATAACGCCTTTTATATAGGTCACTCTGTTTTGCAAATTAGTATATCCCGAACCTGCATTGTTTTTTAAATCAGCTGTATCAAATCCTTTTCCGTTATCTTCAACAGTAATACTTAGTTTATCCTCTTTTTTTACCAGTTGAACTAAAGCAGTTTTTGCGTTTGCATGTTTCAGAATATTATTTACCAGTTCCTGCACTATTCTATAAATTGACGAGGACATATTTTTAGAGATGGTGTCATCAGTTAAATCAAACGACTGATACGTTAACTGAAGTGGAGTGTTTAGATTTATGCTTTCACAAAAATCTTTCAATGCTGTATCCAAACCAAATTTAACCAAGGCTTCTGGCATCATGTTATGCGCAATCATACGCAACTCTTGAATCGACTGATCTAGCATCGCAATACTTTTATCGAAAGCAATTGCATTTTCAGGTGAAATAATTAAATTATTTTTCATATTGTTGAAAGAATATTTTGTGCTTGATAAAATACTTCCCAGTCCATCGTGCAGATCTTTCGCCAAACGTTTACGCTCTTCTTCCTGCCCTTGCAGAATAGATTCAGCTGCCAATAATTCCTTTTCTTTTACAAATTCGCTGATCTTTTGTCGCTGAAGTGTTGCTTCTGTTTCTAGCAATTTTCTTTTCTGTAATCCGTTCCGATAAAATAAATATCCGATAATGGCAATTAGCAATAACAATGCAATCAATACCAAATTCGTAATTTGTTGCTGCCGTAATTTTAATTGTTTAATTTGTTTGTCTTTGATTAAATCATTTATCTCAGATTGCTTTTTATCCAGTGAATATTTGGCTTCGAAATCCTGAATATTATGCTGAATTTTATCATTCATGATTCTATCTGATACCGAATCGGATTTTGCAAGATTTTCATGAAATGCTGCAAGATTACCTAACGCAAGTTCGAGTTGACTCATATTCTGATACGCTACTTGTAACGATTTGTTCAAACCCAATCGCAAATCAATAGCCAGCATTTTCTCAATATATATTTTCGCTTCACTAAATTTTTTCTTTTCAAATAAACATCTTCCAAGATATTGATAGCTGTTCGACAATCCTTCCTCCTCATTATTTTCAGTGGATATTTTCAACAATGTATCAGCATGTATTTGTAAGTCTGAAATATTTTTTGTTTTACTATTGATATAACAAATATTTGTCAATGCTGAAACTTGTGCTGTCTTATTATTGGTAATAATAGCCATCGAATTCGATTGATTTAAAATAACCATCGCAGAATCATACTTAGCTAAATCAATTAATATTCCTGCGGTATTATTTAATGCACCGATCATGTTAATAGTGTCTTTTAATTGCGTTGCTATCGAATAAGCTTTTAATCCATAAGCATATCCTTTTTGATCCTGTTCTTCCATCTCAGAATAAAGACCAGCCATATTCATATATGAAACAACCAAATATGCTGAATCCTTAAGCTCTTCAAGTATATAAATACCCTTTAAAAAATACTGAATGCAATTGTCCATCGAACGTAAACCATAATAACTGGCACCCACATTTGCGTTCGCTACTGCTAATTGCTTTTGATTATTTATTTTTTTTGCTAACTCAACTGCTTGAAGATTTAATTGCAAACTTTGTTCGAATTTATTTTTTGCGTTTAAAATAGCTGTGTAATTGCTGATGTATTTTAAAACTCCAATATCGTAATTTATTTTTTTACTTAATGTTCCGCCTGCTTGATAATAATATGCTGCTGAATCAAGATTGGTAATTTCATACTCATATCCGATTTTAATTAACAATAAAACCTTGCTCGTATCTTCTTTTGACTTTTTTAATTCATTTAATAAGGAAGGCAAGCTTCCGCACTGTGCAACAGCAACCGTTAGTGTAAAAAGCATAAATAGTGTATACACTTTTCTCATTCGTTCTTAGATTTCAATGGTAAATATAGCTGTTTTGCAAAGTAATATAATGGGAGTCTATAAAAGTATAATTGCCGAGAAATAGCAAATTT
>JBBRAW010000137.1:0-7256 GCA_038206385.1 Bacteroidia bacterium
GCAATTGATAAAAAAGGTCACTTAATAAATGCCGTAATTGAAATTAATCCGGATGCTCTTTTTATTGCGGATAAAATGGATGAAGAAAGAAAAACCGGGAAACTTCGCGGACCGATGCATGGTATTCCTGTATTGATAAAAGATAATATCAATTCAGGTGATAAAATGATGACTACTGCTGGATCTCTTGCAATGACAGGGCATTTTGCATCAGAGGATGCATTTATCATTAAACAGTTAAGAGCTGCAGGAGCAGTGCTTTTAGGAAAAACTAATTTGAGTGAATGGGCAAATATCCGTTCAACGAGATCAGCGAGTGGATGGAGCAGCAGAGGAGGACAAACAAAAAATCCATGTGTAATTGATCGAAATCCTTCTGGTTCAAGCTCTGGATCCGCAGCAGGAGTTGCGGCTAATTTATGTGCAGTTGCTATCGGGACAGAAACAGATGGTTCAATTGTAGCACCATCGTCTTTTTGCGGAATAGTTGGTATGAAACCTACTGTTGGTTTATTGAGTCGCAATGGAATAATACCAATTTCTAAAACACAAGATACTTCCGGACCAATGGCAAGATCAGTAAAAGATTTAGCGATTTTATTAGGCGCATTAACAGGTATTGATCATGCAGATTCTGTAATGAATTCAAATTATAGTGCAGAAAAAGATTATACGAAATTTTTAATTGAATACGGATTAAAAGGAAAGCGAATTGGAGTGGAGAAATCTTTTTTTGAAGGTCATGAAGCAGTTATAGCTTTATATAAAGATGCAATTAATATAATGAAAAGACAAGGTGCTGAAATTGTTGAAGTCGAATTAATAAAACTTACAAAAGATTTAGGTGATTCTGAGTTTACAGTTTTGAAGTATGAATTAAAAGACGGACTTAATAAATATCTTGCGAATGCAAATGCAAAAGTAAAATCGCTTTCAGATATTATTGCTTTCAATAATCAAAACGAAAAACAAACGATGCCTTATTTTAAACAGGAGATATTCGAAGAGAGTAATAAATTAGGAGGTCTTGATAGTGAAGTATATATTGATGCATTAAAAAAATCTCTCAGTTCACGCAAAATCATTGATGATATGATGATGCAAAATAAACTTGATGCAATGTGCGGAGTTACGATTGGCTTATCTTGTTGCATAGATTTAATAAATGGTGATTATGATACGGGTTTTTATTTTGGTTCTCCGGCAGCAATGGCTGGCTATCCTCATATCACAGTGCCTATGGGGAAAGTATTTGAGTTGCCTGTTGGAATTTCATTTATTGCAGAAGCATTTAAAGAAGGACAACTATTAAGCATCGCTTATGCATATGAACAATCTTCAAAAAAAAGAGAAGCACCGAAGTTTTTAAAGACTGCAATATCTTATTGAAAGAATAAATTTATTTGAGAAGAAGATAGTTTTAAAAATTGAATTTTGATTAACATATAATTCTTCTAAATGTTATCATGCCAACAATATTTACGCAAAAATTCCAAATCAAACTGGGATATAATTTAATCACTTCAAAAGCCATCTGTCAATTTTCTAAAAAAAATGCACGTAGTTCCTTTAAGTGTGAAAGTCCTTTCTAAAGCTTCAGATTAAAATCGTGCAAATTGATTTCTGCTTTTAAAAAACTACAGAATAATGCTTCCAATTAGATAATTTAACTCCGAATTGCAATTGTAAGGTGCTTTCTAATTGTCGAATGTGGCTATAAAATTTACCTTATTTGGAAGAGGGAAGTAGAGTGAATGCGCCCTTGTAATGCAAATCGGGACTCTTCAATTAGTGGTATATAAATACTTTGATTCTCTAAACCATAGAGAAAATAATTTTTAACAACCACATTTCTGATAAACAAAGCCTTTTAAAACTTTTTTGTAATCTTTTCGTATTATAATAGTACTATATTATGTAGACACATTAAATTTATAATAAAAGTATTAGTTTACTAATGAAATATTTGTATTCCTTAATTTTGTTACAACTTATTGTGCCTGCTTCCGTTTATGGGAGTTATACAATTACCCAATTTACTGATCCTAATTTTTGTAGCACTTATCCTTCTTCTTACGTTACCGGAAGTTTTGCATTGAATGAAACAAGCAAGAATGGAGTTTCAGGATTTACGAAGGGTCAAACCAATACTACACTGATAATGGGTTTCAGTAATGCATCGTTTGAATTTAATCCGGGATTCGGAACAGTTACTACAACTGGTACCGAAGTAACCATTGTTTCCTATAGCATTACAGCAACAACAATTACAGTTACAATCTCTACCTCTTCATCAAATGCTGTATTAAATACGATCACCTTTAATAACGTACAAGTGAGGGCAACCGCAGCTGGAACGGGTTACGTCAAAAGAACGGGAGGCACTTTTAAAATTGATAATAAAACAAGCTATCCTGCTAGTACAACCTCTTGGGGTAATCTAACATCCGGAACACCAGTTGCTTACTCGAGCAGTTCGGCTACACAAGCTGTAACAACATCACTTTTTACAGGCTCTACCAACAATCAAATTATTGGCGTGCAGGTTGTAATTACTGGAACTTGTTCATCATTAACCGCTACTGCATTTAATTTTAATACAACAGGATCAACTACCCCAGGAACAGATTTACTGAATGCTAAACTTTATTATACAAGTACAACCAATGCTTTTTCTACCAGTTCGCTGTTTGGCAGTGTTAGCAGTCCTAACGGATCGTTTACTATAAGCGGAAGCCAAGCTTTAAGTTTTGGAGCAGGGACCTACTATTTTTGGTTGACGTATGATATTGAGGCTTATGGAGTGGCAGTAAACAATGACCTTGTAGATGCTCAATTTGTTTCTTCGGTTATTGCAGGTAGCACAAATGCAGCAGGATCGGGAAATCCTGCAGGCACAAGGCAAATCAGTAATAATGTTTTTTTCTCAATAGCGAATGGAAATTGGAGCACTACAACAATATGGAGCAGAACTTCTGGAGGAGTTTCCTGCTCTTGTGCTCCAACGGGAGGAAACGGTTTGGTATATGTAGATCACACTGTAACTCTTGATAATAGTTATACCGTTAATAATGTAACTGTTGAAACTGGAGGGAATCTATCCAATGCGGCATCAAAAATTCTTACAGCATCAAACATTCTTGCTACAACAGGCAGTGGTGTTTTTGCCGCAAGTACCGCCTGGGTTATAAGTAGCATCGCCACCTCCGGTACAGGTACCTCTACTTCGTCCACAGCCTTAAGTTTGAGTGGAACATTGAGTGTTGGCACCGGATCAACCCTTCAAATGACGGGAGGAGTTGGTTTAACTGTAAACGGGAATATGACTATTGATGGAACACTTGCGCTCGGCACTTCTAATTTAACTAATTCTAATGCTTCTGGACTGCTTATAAATGGTGTTGGAAGTATTACCGGATCTGGCACAATAACATTAGGTGTAAGTAAGGCGATTCCAACTGGGACTACGCTCACTTTTGCGCCAGTTATCAGTTTATCGAATGGGGTGGTGGTTACCAATAACGGAACGGTGAATATGCAAAATAATATTACAGGAAGTAATGCAACTTCAACCTGGACTAATGCTGCTAATGCAGTACTCGATATGGGAGGAACTACGAGTGCATTAATGGCTACAGGAACATTAGATGCTTCTGCTGTGCCTAATACAGTTAAGTATTCCGGTTCAGGAAATCAAAATATAAAAACACCCTCTTCTTCTACTTATTATAATTTATATCTTTCGAGTAGCAGCACAGGTGTAAAATCGGTGCAGGCAGCATTAACAGTGAGTGGTGATTTACAAATTTCGACAGGTGCACAATTGGATGCGGTTGCAAGTGGCAACACCATTACTTTATCGGGAAACTGGACTAATAGCAGCACGAATGGAACCCCTTTTAGCCCCAGCACTAGCACTGTTTATTTTGGTGGCACTTCGTTAATTTCCGGTACAGGCATTACCAGTTTTTATACTGTGTATATTACCACAGCAGGTTCACTTACCGCTAATAGCACTAACGGTAAGGTAGTAGTTACCGGCAACTGGCAAAATGATGGTATATTTAATAATAATAGCGGAGATATTACCTTTAATGGAACTTCTACCATCAGTGGTACTTCCATAACGGCCTTTAATACTATAATTGTTAATGCTACTAAAACATTAACACTTCATGCCACTGAAACTGATTTTAGCGGTGATTTAACAACCAATGGGACACTAAATCATAATAGTGGTTTGGCTGCCTTAATAGGAGTTGGTACTACACAAAACATTAACGGCAGTACAAGTGCATTAACATTTTATCAATTAGAAGTTGATAATCCTTCGGGAACTATTTTATTGGCAAGACCAATAACAATTAATAGTACCTTGACACTTACAAATGGTAACATAACAACTGATGCAACTAATCTTTTATCACTGATAGCAGGTTCTTCTATTGTTTCGGGTTCTTCTTCTTCATTTGTGAAAGGGCCGATGAAAAAAACGGGTAACACTTCCTTTGTATTTCCTGTTGGGAAAAGCAGCACTTATGCACCGATCACTATAGGAGCTCCATCTTTAAGTACGGATCATTTTACAGCCGAATATTTTAACAGTGATCCTAATTCATCGTATAGCCGAACACTAAAGGATGCATCTCTTGATCACTTAAGCAAAGCTGAATACTGGGTACTTAGCCGTACAGGCGGCAGTTCAACTGTTGCATCGACGTTAAGTTGGGGCTCAGGAAGAAGTGGAGGGGTTTATACTTTGGCTGATTTGCGTGTTGCAAGTTGGAACGGAAGTAGTTGGAAAGATCTCGGAAATGGAGGAACTACAGGAGATTCAACTTCAGGAACAGTGTTCAACTCAAGTTCAATTACAACTTATAGTGCATTTACTTTTGGTTCCTCTACTTCAGCCAATCCATTGCCAATAGCTTTGACTAGTTTTGATGCAGTACCAATGGGAAATCTAGTTCATCTTTCATGGACTACTGCATCGGAAATTAACAACGATTACTTTACTATTGAAAAATCAATGAATGGAATAACGTTTAATGAATTGGCTAAGATTGATGGCGCATTCAATAGCTATAACATGATAAATTATAAAATAACGGATGAACATCCATTTTCAGGAACGTCCTATTATCGCTTAAAGCAAACGGATTTCAACGGCCAAAGTGAAATCTTTAAACCGGTTGCCATTTTTATGGAGGATAAGAAAATCGGAATTAATGATATCATTATTTACCCAAATCCATTTGGGGAAGCGTTTACAATTAGGTTTGATTCAGATTTAAACGAAGAGCTTGAATTAAAAATATTTAATACAAATTGTGTTAATATTTATACTGAAAAACTTCATACTGAAAAGGGTATTAATGAACTTCATTACAAAACTCCGGAAAATCTTAAGGCAGGCATTTACCTTATCCAATTTACAGACAAAAGCGGGGTGCTATTTTTTTCTAAAATGATCTGCAGACATTAAGAGGCTTCTAAGATATTATCTGCTGAAAGTAATACTTTATATAAATTAGTCCAGTAAACTTGTTCTTTTTCATTTAAACTTTTCTAAAAAATAGTTTCAAAGCTAGAGGGTATTCAAAAATTTTAGATCCTTGTTTTGAATAATAATTTACGCCGCTTCTTTGAACTAATTTTTATTTAGAATTGGTATAATTTAGTGTATTGTTATTTCAGGACTTTAGAAACTAAAAAAAGTCCCACAGGCGAGTGGGACTTTTTCTTTAATATAAGATGTAATTACTTTTGGATAATCAGCCGTTGATTATGAACCTCATTGTCAGAATTTATTTTAAGCAAATAGATTCCATTGCGCAATTCATTAGAACTAATAGCAATAGATTTTGAATCATCTTGTTTTACTTCGCCAGCATAAAGTGACTTAACCATTCGACCAGTAAGATCAAATAATTCAACCGTTACATAGCTCATCTTTGAAGATGTGAATTCTAGATTTGCAATGGTTGAGAATGGATTTGGATATAATTTAAATGATAGGCCATTTTCAGAAATAACTTCATTTGCCAATCTAGCTTTATTGCTGCAACTTAGGTAGCCGTTGTTTGCAGTACCATCATCATAGTTATTATTAACCAAATCAAGTGCATTATTTAATTGCGTAAAGCTGTAAATAGATGCACATCCTCCAATTTTCTTGTTGGCTTCACTAATTAAGAAACCAACAGTTTTTCCTGAAAACAAACCTGACTGGATAATTTGGTTATCTAATGTTATAGATGCAGGGCTAAAATTTGCATTTTCATAATCAAAACCAACAGATAAAACTGCAGTAAGCAATTGGCCTGCAAGGACATTCTTGTATCCAGTATTGTTAAGCATATTGCCTACTGGAAGTGCCTTAGCAGTAGTACCTGATGGAAGGAAATCTGTAACTGCTTGTGCTGAAGTTAATTTAAAGGTATTGTTGCATCCAATGATAACTCCATTTGGGAATGCAGCAGTAAAATGTGCGTGTAAATAAGTACCTGGATTGCCACCATTTGGAATTGCACCCCATCCCCCTTGTGTTTGTGTGCGGCCTCCGCAAGTTGTAGAAGCATCAATTTTGCAATTAGAAACATTTGCACAACCGTTGGAATCTGTAACATTGACCTGATAATTACCTGCAGCCACATTAGTAATGGTTGGTGTAGTTTGTACAGGAATTGTATTCCAGCTATAAATGTATGGAGGTGTACCACCTGTAACATTGGCTGTAAGAGTCCCAGGTGCTGTGGCTACAGTTGCTAAACATGTTACTTCAAGTACTTTTGGTGCCGTAATAGTATAAGTTTCTATTACTCCGCAACCTTTATCGTCAGTAGTAGTTAAGGTATAAGATCCGTCGCACAGTTTGTCTATGTTATTCGCTGTTGAACCATTTGACCAAAGATAGGTGAAGATGGTTCCAGTAGGCACATTGTCTTCTTGAATTAAAATTTGACCATCGCAATTGCCATTGCAATGTAGGTTTGTAAGGCTAGCCTTTACGGACCATTCGCATTGTGAATAGCTGGTAAAACTCATAAAAAGAGCGGCTGCAAGAATGAATAGTTTTAGTTTCTTCATAACGTTATAAGATATTTATTTTTAAGAAAGGTACATTCAAGTATCTAGTGCAACATAAAAATAGTGTTATGTTGCGTTATGACAAAATATACAAGGCTTACATTTGAAGATCGGATCAAAATAGAGGTTTATCGCCTTCTAAATTGGACGCTGGAAGAGATAGGGAC
>JBBRAW010000138.1:0-7215 GCA_038206385.1 Bacteroidia bacterium
TACAAATACTTACTTCCGACTACAATTGCGTATTATTCGCAAATTGATTTTTTGTTCTGTAATTTAGTTGACAAAAGCCGGATTTTTTCTGTAAAAAAAACACCTTGCAGAAGGGTACAAATACTTATTTCCGACTACAAATGTTTAATATTCGATGTTTAGTTTTTTGTTTCCTAATTTAGTTGTCAAAAACTAAATTTTACCCTTTAAGAAAAATCTGCACTAAACATTTACAAATACTTACTTCCGACTACAAATGTTTAATATTCAATGTTTGGTTTTTTGTTACCTAATTTAGTTGTCAAAAACTAAAATTTACCCTTTAAGAAAAAAATCTCTCTAGCCGTTTACAAATACTTACTTCCGACTACAAACATTTAATCTTCGCTAAATAATTTTTTGTTCCGTAATTTAGTTGACAAAAGCCGGATTTTTTCTGTAAAAAAAACACCTTGCAGAAGGGTACAAATACTTACTTCCGACTACAAATGTTTAATATTCGATGTTTAGTTTTTTGTTACTTAATTTAGTTGTCAAAAACTAAAATTTACCCTTTAAGAAAAATCTGCACTAAACATTTACAAATACTTACTTCCGACTACAAATGTTTAATATTAGATGTTTAAAATTTTATGTACTAATTTAGTTGACAAAAGCTAGGCCACCCCTAACTGTAAACAGTCAATCATTAAAAGGGAAAATTAGTAATCATTAAACCACTAAACAAGCAATCATTAAAACGGTAAAAATGCAATCATTAAACCGGTAAAAAGGCAAACATTAAACCGGTAAAAAGGCAAACATTAAAAGTGTAAACAAGCAACCATTAAAAGTGTAAACAAGCAATCATTAAAACGGTAAATCAGTAATAATCCGAACGGCAAACAGATACTTCTTAGTAAAGAAAAACACCTTTTACTATCTTGTTTTTAATACTTTTAATTATTTCGAAAGAAATTTGACAAGAATAACTATCAATATTCTTTGCAATAGAGCAAATAAATGAGTTTCTTATAGTAAATTCGTATTTAAAGGATTTTAGAAATGATGTTAACATTGCAACCAGAACTGTTTAGCCAGAATGAATCCATCATTGATAGCATGCAACTTGAGGAATATGAAAAGGAATGTTATAAAATTCTACTTGAAAATTTTCGGTGAAGAACGAAGAGTTTTCAACTTCCGAACTATCCTATCTTAATCAGATTGCTAACCTTTGCCCATTAGAAGGTGGCCAGGCAGTTTACCGTGCTAGAGCAATTATAAGATTGTTTAATGATTCTATTTATTATAATGACGGATTAGCATGTAACCAAGCTGTGCTTTTATGGAAAGGAATTAAGAATGATATTGCTAGCGATTTGTCGGTAAGGCTAATCGGCAACCCAATTCAAAAAGAATCATCTTTCATTTTCTCACAAGAAACAATTGATGAAACGGGATTAGTAATTTAGAACGCACTGAATCAACAAGTTTATTCAGTATCGATTTCTGCAAAAACTAAAAGTATGTTCGTGCCTTTATTTAGCAACAAAGCGGGAATTTATTTTTACGTAATGAGAGGAACTGCGGAAATAATTGGTAAAGGGAAATTAGAAATAATTAACTGATGATTAAGTTAAACATTATTCTATTATTTGTATTCGGTAGTTATTTTTGCAATGCACAAGGCATAGATAACTTGTGGTTGCTTGGTTATTATTCATCACAGCCTTCCCCTTTCGGCCCATCTACAATGGATTTTAAAAATGGTTCTCCGCTTATATATCGTGATACTGCGCGTACGATGAATTTTGATTTTTTAGAAACCTCGATGTCGGATAGTACCGGGAATATTTTATTTTACACCAATGGCGTTTATATTGTAGATAAAACAAATCAAACAATGGTAAATGGCAATGGTATTAACCCTAGCAGTTCTACTACTTAAAATTTTAATAATCAACTAGGTTCGCGAATAACTTCCGGCGCGATTTCATTACCTTATCCTGGTCACACTAACCAATTTATGCTAATTCATGACACTGGGAATGATATTGATTATCCTTATACATCTTATCTGTATTGGTCCTTAATTGACATGTCTTTTAATAATGGTAATGGTGAAGTAGTTTTAAAAAATCAAATTATAATAAATGACACTTTACCACTTGGTCAAATTGTAGCTTGCAAACATGCTAATGGTAGAGATTGGTGGATTGTTGCGCAAGAAATAAATATTAACGGATATTATGTAATGCTTCTTAGCCCAGCAGGAATTATTTTAAATTCTCATCAATACATTGGTACAAGAGATTTTTCATCAGGTCAAGCAGCCTTTTCTCCCGATGGTTCAACTTATGCAAGTTATGATACCTAAGCAGACCTAGAAGTTTATGATTTTGATAGATGCTTAGGAATATTTACTAATCCACGACATGTTGCTGTTAATGATAGTATGGTTGGTTTTGGATTTGCATTTTCTCCGGATGGACGAAAAATATATGCTTCATCCACAAATTTCTTATATCAATTCGATCTAGATAAAGCCAACCTTGCTACTTATGATACGGTTGCAGTGTGGGGTGGTACTTACGATCCAAGCCCTCCATTCGCCACTTTGTTTTTCACACAAGCATTAAGACCAGATGGTAAAATTTATATTACCACGGGAAATTCAACAAGGAGAATGCATACTATCGATTACCTTGATAGTTCTGGTTTAGCCTGTCATGTAAGTCAACATTCTGTTATTTTACCTACTTATAACAGTAGTACTTGTCCCACCTTTCCAAATTATTATTTAGGGCCTGTTGTTGGGAGCGTGTGTGATAGTTTAACTGGTATTAATGAAAATACATCACTAACGTTAAAAGATATTCGCATATATCCTAACCCTGCATCAACTTCGTTTTGGCTAAATTATTTTTTACCTTATAACAAAGATGGATGGTTACGTATTTTTAATTCGCAAGGAAAATTAATACAACAACGCCGCTTGTATTGGAGCACTACACAACTACAATTGTATATCGATCATTTATCAAATGGATTGTATTATTTAGAATTGCAAAGTGATGAAGGAAAGAAAGCAAGTGGAAAGATTTTAATTTTGAAATAAAATTTTGTTCTTTATCAAAAAATTTTCAATTGTTTCGTCACAAAGATAAGCGTTGAACTCTCAAGCATATCTTACGCTTAGCTGATCTTTTATTATTTATTGCGTTCCCAAAAAGTAAACATATAAAATATACTTTATTTAATTCAATTATAGATTTAAGATTAGTAGCAAAAGTTTAACCAATTTGACCACTTACTCTATTGTAAACATATTCGGGTTTGAAATTCAATTTTTCTCCTAAATACATTCTTTTAGCGCGGCGATATTCATTAAATGAGTTTGTTTTAACAAATTCGATAGCAATTTTATTATCAATTGGAATGCATGCTTCTTGTTTTGTTTGAATACGATTTTCCATTAACGCAATTCCAGCATTGGAGTTATTCGCAATTATTAATCCGTCGCCAAATGATGGCAAATAACATCCTTCTAATATATTTTTATTAATATACAATACGGAATTAGTAATAAAATTTTGTAAATGATTTATTCGATTTTCTCCAGAAACAAATGTATCTAATTCATAAATTTTACTGCGATAGGATTCATCAAATGATACAATATTTTTGTTATCAACATGAATTGGATTTATTTCATTACTTCTAAAAAAAATATATTCCGTTTCTATTTTGAAGTTTAGTTTTGTATATACAGGTTCTCCCAATTCTGTTGCAATTAAATAAATAGTTTTATATTTTGTTAGCTGTTCGATTAATGCTTCAGTGATAAGCTTTCCTAACCCTTTATTTCTCCAATCTGGATGAATAATTATTTGTGCTAACCAAGCAACATCATCATGGATGATAGAAGTTCCTACTCCAATTATTTTATTGTTATCTACTAGTTTTAAGGTGGTGCAAAAATCGGATGACAAATAAAATTGATGCGATGCTGTTATGTCAGGCCAATTTGGAGGTTGCAATTCCTTTAAAGATGCAAAATCATTTTTAGAAAAAATAGCTATCAACATTTTAATTTACGTTGTTAAAACGGAACAGATTGGATGATGATGAACTGTAAAGTTGCATGAATTTGCTATAAAACATTTTCTATTTGCCTCTGCATGTAATTCATTGGCTTGTTTTATTTGATTGCTATCATTGATTACAACTTTCGGATTTAACATTACAGAAGTAAATCTACCACCACCCTCTTGATTTTCTATCATGGTACCATGTGCATTGTCCTCGTATGATACAACTACAATTCCCTTATCAGCGCAAAGATGTAAAAACCAAAGCATGTGACAACTTGATAATGACGATAGAAAAAAATCTTCAGGATTATGTTTACTGATATCTCCACGAAAAGGAGCATCTGAAGATCCCAAAATAGTTATTTTTTGATCAACTTTAACGTCATAACTTCTTTCGTATGTGGTATAATCTTTTGTTCCAGATCCTTTATTACCTGTCCAAGTAATATTTGTTTTATAATGATGTTCTTTTGTCATTTTTAAATTAATTAGATTAGTTGATGTAGATAATTCATGTACTTATTTTCTAATAGCGTAAACTAATTCATCAATATAAATTCCGTTTTTGTAAATTGATTTTATAAATTTTCCCTCTAACTCAAATCCAGCTTTTTCAAGAGCACGCTGCGATCCATAATTTCTTCCAAATGGTCTTGCAAATATTCTATTTAGATCCCATGTTTTGAATCCATATTCCACCATTTGAATAATTGCTTTTGTCATAATTCCTTTACCCCAATATTCTTCAGCTAACCAATATCCTAATTCAGCATTTTTAGAATAAATATCTGTTTGAGGATGTATTCCAATTGCTCCAGCAACATTTTTTTCAATGGAGATTGCAAGTATTCTATGTGGATTTGTTCCAATTGCAAAATCAATAAATTTCTTCCCTTGATCAGTAGTATATGGATTTATAAACTTATCGGACATGTTGTTTGCAATATTGGGATTGTCCGCTATTTCAACTAATCTATCTAAATCTGCTATTGTCCAAGGTCTTAGTTGGAAGTCCATTTTGTTAAATATTAATTTACAACAACAATAAATGTACAAGTAATTATTTACTGACTTAAAAGCAAAATTTAATTATTGTTTGATAAATTTCTTGATAGTATAATTTTCCGCACTTTGAATTTTTAAAAAGTAAATTCCTTTCGAAAGGGTAGAGGTGTTGAGATTAAATTTGTTAGTGATATTTTTTGTCGCAATAATTTCTTTTCCCATTAAATCGTAACATGAAATCGTAAGATAATTTTTTGTTAATGTATTTCCTAACGTTATAGATATATATTCATTAGCTGGATTAGGATATAAAATTATATTTTCGGATAATGATTTCTCATCTAATTGTGTTGGAAAATTATATTTCCATGAATCCTTTAATCGAATGTTATTTTGATCTATGCCAGTTGTATAATATAATGTTGTAGCATTATTAAAACAAATGCCACCACGTCGACCTAATGCAGGTATCGAATTAAGTTGTTGCCACGTTGATGTATTGATTTCGTATCTCCACATATCATTGTAAGATGTTCCAAAAGTATCTAGACCTGCAACTAAAATTAAGTCGCCATTTATAGTTTTAAGTGCAGAATAATCCCTGCCATTTCCCGGAAAAGAACTTATCTGTTGCCATGAATCTTGTACTGGATTATATTCCAATAACTCATTACAAAATTTGCTATTATTATCTCTACCAAAAAGTAAATATCCAATATTATTTATAGATGTTGCAGAAGCTCTCCAACGAGCACCTAATACTATATTATTTTTTTGATTCCATTGATTGCTGATCATGTCATAAGCCCATACTTCGTCAATAGCTGCGTTTGTGCTTGTCCGTCCGCCAACAATATAGGCTATGTTATTAATTCCAAAACACGAGCTGCCATTTCTTCCTACTGATGGTAATGATGTTTGAGGAGTCCAGGTATTAAATGTTGAATCATATTTCCACAAATCATTTAGAAATGTACTTCCATTCAAACCTCCGAAAACATATCCCGCATTTGAAGATGAAAATCCAGATGCATATTGTCTTTCAGCACCAATGGGTAATGAAGAAACGTTACGCCAAATATCTGAATTCACATCGAGTGCATAGAAGTCATTGGTTGCGGCAAACCAAGGGGTAAGACCTGTTCCGCAGTAGGAAGTGTTACCAATTTCAAAAAAAATCCCGTCATCGCGCTCAGATGATGGGAAGTCGTTTATTTGTTGCCATGATTTTGCGAACATTGTACTACTTAGAAAACTAAAAATTAGTGTTATATATTTTAACATTATTAAGATTTTTTTAAGATCAAACTGTTTTGCTAAAGTTAATCATCATAATGCGAGAAATATATTTCATCACTCAGCTATTTTTTCTCAAGAATTGCTTTCAGATTTAAAAGTCCAGCATTCATATCACCTCCCAAGGTTTTATCCATATTATACATTAACAGCATTATATTCATTGGATAATCCATTTTGCCATAAAAACCCCAGCTAACTTTTGTTTGATTTCCACTAATACTTTCCGTTGTCATGTAAGCGTAATCCGTAGCTTTAAAAGGTCGTGTAAAACGAAGTTCCATGTCAAGTCTTTCGCCATCTTGAATTTTTTTAATCTCTTGTTCACCCTGACCAACGTCATTCATCTTGCTATCCCATGAAGCAATAAATCCAACAGTGCCATCCGTTCCTGTATATGTTTTTACTGCGTTTGGATCAGTCATATTCCATTTGGAATAATAGTTCTGATTTTTAATATTTTTAACGTAATCAAATACCTCTTGTTTAGGTTTGTCGATTGTTATATCTCTCACCACGGAATATTCTTTTTTTGCGAATAACGCAACGATAAGTAGTAAAGCAATCAATCCAATTATTGCTAGGAAGATCCTTTTTAGTATTTTCATTTTTTTACAATTTAGAATACGAAGTTATCTAATTATCTTAATGAAAAAAGTACTTTCGAAATGCTAAAGAGCGGAATTTACTGTCTCTTTCAATAAAATTGAAGAAAAATTAATGTTTTGTGAGGGAAAATAAGCTAAAGAGTAAAGAGTCGTTTATATTATGTTAATTTGGCTTTTGTTTGTTTGTTATTTTATAATTTTTTTTTATTTTTTTTGATACTACATATAAG
>JBBRAW010000139.1:0-7186 GCA_038206385.1 Bacteroidia bacterium
CTACATTTTCAATTTGAATAGATTTTTGAATACGTTTTTCTAATCCAATCAGCTTCAACGGAAGTTCTTCAAGATCTGTTTGTAATACTCTGTAAAGTAAATCGTATAATACTCCTTGCATCAAGAAATCATTTCCTGATAATGGCGTTGATTTAAATTTTTCATGAATAGCATTTGTTACAAATTCTTTTAAAATAGTTAACTTACTTTCAATTATTTCACTAGTTAATATTTCATTATGCTCATAAATTTTATGTATTGCTTCGTGAAATATATTACCAAAAACACTTGGATCTATCGTGTCATGTATTTCTTGCTCCTTCAAACCTGCAATTTGGTTGAAATAAAATCGCAAGGAGCAGGCAATATATTCATTAATAGATGATGCAGATAAACCACTAAATTCTTTTTCGGCAAAATTTTCTACAAATTTATTTTTTAAAATAGTAATTATGGCATCTGACTTTTCAATTACAATTTCATTAGATGGGTTGCTAATAAGATTATTTTCAATCTGTAAATAGTTGAAATTTATTTTTGAATTTGACTCTTTTAATTCATGATGCAATTGAAATAGAAAACGACTCCTTTCACCACCACCCATATCATTCATATCACTGTTGTAAAAAAAATGAATATGCCCTGCTCTTTGCAATAATCTATAAAAGTGATATGCAGTTACAGCGTCCTGCTCTTCTCGGCATGGCAGTTGGTATGCTTTGCGGAGAGAGTAGGGGATAAGCGATTTTGGTGTACTATTTCCTGGTAAGGTTCCTTCATTCATGGAGGCAATGAAAACATATTCGTAATCTAATATTCTTGTTTCAAGGAATCCCATTACTTGAACACCTACATTTTGTTCACTTTTAAATGGTATGCGTATTTTATCAATAACACCTAAATATAATTTCCACCATGAAACTATTGATAGCTTATTGTAATATGGTTTTAATTGGAGCCAAACTAATTTGGATTCTTTTTGCACTGATTCTCTTAATCCTTCTATGCCACTTAATTTTGATGAATCTAATGCATTAAGAAATTCTGAAATTATTTTTTCTTCTTCAATTACAGTTGTAGGTATTTTTAATAGCAATGCAGAAAAAGGAGAATTAATAGTATCAATAAAAATATTTTTACTTAAAGATTCAAGTTGTAGTCGATCCTGTTCTAACAACATTGTCTTTAATAGGGGATGTTCAAGCATCCATTTAGATTGTTCAACAATGAACCAATCACCTTGATGTTCTGTTAATTGCTTCCGAATGCTTTTAATATTATGTAAAAGCTGCATTAAAGGATGGTGTGTTAATGGAAAACCCATCGATGGATTCGTTGCTAATCCCAATCGAGAGCAGTGATCTAAAAAGGGGAAAAGTAAACTGTCATCAGGTAAAACTACAACGGACCTTTTAAGAACATCTTCAGATTTATCGTTCAATTTTTCATAAACACTTATAGCAAGTTCTCGAGCCATTGCTGCTCTCCCTCCAATACCACTTACGAATATATCTTTTGAAGTAGTTGATAATAATGATTCAGTCCAAGGAATTTCTGCTTTACTTAAAATTCCCTTTCTGAAAAAGCGGCCTGCCTCTCGATATTTCTCTTCAATATACCAATTGTCAGCATCTTTAAATAAAACAACTTTTCCAATTGATTCTAAATATTTTATTATAGTTTCTTCAGATTTTGTAAATGCATAAAATCCTGCAAAAACTACTTTGCTAAAATTGTCAAAATAGGTATTGTTATTTATTGTGAGTGCAGCAAATGCCCACGACATTCCTTCGTAAGAAATTTGTAATTCTAATAAATATTTTTTATAATTTATATATAAATTTGGAAGCATCTCCCAGTAACTTAAAAATTCATGACGTAATGGTGTAATATTTTCAGAAGAAAATTGCGACCAAAACTCTTTGAAGTGTGCAAAATCTACTTCCTCAAGAGCAAAAATATTTTCAATACTTTTTACATCAATTACTTTTTGAAAAAGTTGTTCGGCAGAAACCATTTGACGATCAATTTCATTAAAATCGTCAATTAATTGTTGTCCCCATGTTAAAAAAATTTCAAGATTATCACTTGGATATAGCTTTTCATACACCTTAAAAAGCTCCATTAACAATGTATTATCATCTGCTACCGGTAAAGGACTTAATTGTAATAGTAGATCACGTATTGGGAGAATTGTTGGCAACCATGAAGCTTTTTGAAGATCAGCTGCTAATTCATCTCTGAATGCCGAACACGCTCTTCTCGTTGGAAATATTACTAATGTATCTGGAAGATTATACGTTTTAACAACTTGAACAACGTTTGTTAGAAAAGTTTTTTGCACGAGATTAGATTATTTATTTGATTAAGTACGAAAATAAGAAAGCCCCCGTAATCACGGAGGCTTTCCTGAAATATTTTTTTATATCAATGCTTCACTACAAACTTCTTTACAACAATTTGATCGTTTTGTTGTATTCTTAAGAAATAGATACCATTATTTAAGGATGATATGTCAAGCGCTGATTGATTAAAGCCTTCTTGAGCAGTGAAATTTTGATTCATTACTGTTTTACCAATCATATCAATTACGTTTGTAGTAATCGTAGCATTTTCAGTGATAAAGAAATTAAGATTTAATTTATCAGTTGCTGGATTTGGATAAACACTTAATTCATCGATTCCATTAATTTTAAGTGCATTTAATGAACCTTCGTCAGCTAATTGATTTGCAGTACGGAAAGTAGTTCCACTTGTATTAACTGTTAAATGGTAACATGAAGTTGCATTGTTAGCACCGGAGTAACCATAAACACGTAAATAATAGGTAGCGGCTGTTGTTGTATTACGAATAATTTGTTCAGCTGTTGTTCCTCCATTCTGAGAAGTAGTGAGTGTTGTACCAGATGAATTATATAATTTCAAATCATAATCAGCAGGAAGTTGATCTAAAATTACCTTGATGTTTGTTAATCCAGAAGTTGTTACAAATTTGTAGTAATCATTATCACCAGAAACACTAATAAGTCCAGATATTGTAGTATTTACTGATATCAAAGCCCCAGCAGTTCTTGTATTATTTGGCTCATAGATATCTGAACAACCAGTTACAACTGTTGATGTTGTAAATAATCCAGATGCAGAGAATGCACTTGACCCAGCACTACAAACTGTTTGTACTTGGAATTCATAATTAGAAGCAGAAGTTAATCCAGAAAGAGCCTTTGATGTTGTTGAGCTTGTTGTTGAAATCCATGATGCAGCACCAACAATACGATATTGAATTGCATAAGAAACAGCTCCTGTTGCTGCACCCCATGAAATAGTTGCACTTGAAGTTGTTATTGCTGATGAAGATAATCCTGTAGCTACATTACAAGTAGTAGAAACTGTTCCTGTTGTAAAAGTTCCAGAACCAGAGAACGCACTTGAACCTGCAGAACAAACAGTTTGTATTTGGAATTCATAATTAGAAGATGAAGCTAATCCAGAAAGAGTAATTGAAGTTGTTGAACTTGTAGTTGGAGTCCAAGATGCAGCACCTACAATACGGTATTGTACGTTATATGAAACAGCTCCAGAAGCAGCTCCCCAAGAAATAGTTGCAGAAGAAGTTGTAATTGCTGATGAAGATAATCCACCAGGAATTGAACATGTTCCACCAGTTACTGGAACGCATCCTTGAGAAGTAAGAATACCAGGTCTTGAACTTGAAATTGCAGCCGACATACGTGAAGATTGTCCTGCTGAAAACATATACATACAAGCATCATCAGTATAATCCATATAATTCATCGACATATCACCCGTACCATTTGAACATGTTACATGTGGAAAAGTAGGACATCCAAAATTTGATGTTTGTTGTGTAGGAGTATCAGTAACAAAATCATCTCCACAATTGGCATCACCCCAAATATGACGAAGATTTAACCAATGACCAATTTCATGTGTAGCAGTACGCCCTTTGTTATAAGGTGCACCTACATTTCCAACACGACCAAAAGCAGTATAAAGAATTACAACTCCATCCGTTGAAGCTGCACCTCCAGGGAACTGAGCGTATCCTAATAATCCACCGCCAAGGTTTCCTGACCATAAATTTAAATATTGAGTAGAATTCCATGCATTATCACCACCAGAGGTTGCAGAAGTTGCCGACTTAATCCCATCATTACTTGAGAAAGATGTTGTAGTAGTTGATTTACGAACAATACCTGTTGTTGCTAAACCATTAGGATCTCTTTGTGCAAGACAAAATTGAATTTGACAATCAACAGCACGTCCTGCATAAACCGAAGGTGTTAGTGATGCATCAGCATTTAATTTACGAAAGTCTTCATTTAAAACATCAATTTGAGATTGCACTTGAGCATCAGAAATATTTTGGGAAGCAGTATTATATACAACGTGAACAACAACGGGAATTACAATTACTGCAGTTGTTTTATTTTGTGCATTGCCAGTTATAATTTGTTGTGATTTGTATTCAATTTGTTGCATTCTTGCTGCTAACCCTGGATCAGCTTGCATTTGCATTTGCAGGTGTTGCATTGTAGCACAACTTCTTTGTGATTGCGCCCAAGTGTTGGTAAACATTCCTACCACAAGTGCCAGCGCTGCGATGTAATTTTTCTTCATTTAATTTATTTGTTTTAGATGTATTTTTTGGTTCTATAAATAAGACCACCAATAAAACAATGGCAGCCTATGGCTCTAAGTTAGTGCTTTTTAATAATGCCATGCAAGGGTAATTTTGGTTGTTTTTTTTCTTTTAAACAATTAATGATCTAATATTAGTAGAATACATTTCTCACCCTTTTATAGCTTAGAAAGATGCAATTGTTAAAAATAGATGAATTGTTTTAAAAAATAGATTAATTAAATGAATTACTTACATTATTGATTTAATTCATATACAGTACACTAAATTAATCTGTAAACTTGTAACCAACGCCTCTCACCGAATGAAAGTGCTTTGGATTACCTGGATCTATTTCGAAATATTTACGAAAAGTAACGATAAAATTATCAATGGTACGAGTAGAGGGATAGATATCATATCCCCATACAGTTTCTAGAATATGCTCACGAGAAACTACTTCATTTTTTCTCTCTATTAGTAATTTTAATAAAGCATTTTCTTTTTTCGTGAGATTTATCTTTTGTTCATTTGGATTTACCACATTCATTTCCGAAAAATTGATTTGAAAATTATCAAATGTATAGGCATTAATTGAAGGAATTCTTGTTTCCGATCCACGTTGAGTACGCTTCAATAGATTTTGAACTCTTAGTAGTAATTCTTCCAAATTAAAAGGCTTTGTAAGGTAATCATCAGCACCCATCCTCAATCCAGCTATTCGATCGGCAGAAGAGTTTTTAGCAGTCAAAAATAATACTGGCACTTCCAAGTTTTCAAGACGAATAGCTTCGCATACTGTAAATCCATCCATTTCTGGTAGCATCACATCCAAAACCACTAAATCAAATCGCTCCTGTTTGAAAATCTTCAACGCTTTTTTCCCATCAGCAGCGAACTGAACTTTATAACCTTCTAATTCTAAATTTAATTTAATTGTGTCTGCTAAACTTTGTTCATCTTCAACTAATAATATTCGGATATTGCTCATATTTTTATTCTGATTGTACAAATTTACTATTCTTGTAATGCTAGACTAGCAATATTCAATGAACCATCTAGCAAAGAACTAAGAATTTTACACTGAAATGATGCGAATGAGCGATTGGAAGAGATATGAACGAATAGGATGGACTGTTTTTATTGGATTGTTATTTATTGCTGTTTATGGCTATACTTTTAATGGTGGTGATCAAGAAGAACATCTTCCTTATGTTTACAAATTGCTTAATCACAAGTTATATCAGCATGATTATATTGTCCCTTTTCAAATAAGTAATTTTACAGTTCGTTTTTATTTTGCATGGCTCCTTTATGGATTCGGTTGGTTTTTGCCCATGTCAATTACTGTGTTAACATTTTATTTTATTTGTCTAGGAACAATGATCTATTTTACGGGTAGAATTGCGGAAGAAGGTAGTGGTTGGAAAAATGCATTCATCATAGGTCCGCTTATTGTTTTTATTTTGTTAAATGCATTTACGGTAGGTGCTAATACGATTTTTGATAATCAACTTACGAGTAGTTGTTTTGCAAGTGCACTATGCAGTATTGCTATTTTCTTATGCATGAAAAATCGAATTTTATTGTCTGCGTCATTGGCTGGAATCGCTTCACTATTTCAAGTTTTAATTGGATTTCATGTCGCAATGCTATTGATGGCAATAATCGTATTTAGTATAGATAATCACAAGATTAAAAATCTTTTTTTTACGTTCCTAACATATCTGATTTTTTCATCAGCAATGTTAGTTCCAATTGTTTGGAGACAATCTGTAGGGATACCAATTGCAGATGTTAACTTATATAACGATATCTTATTTAAGTTCAGAAACGCGCATCATTATTTGCCGTCTTATTTTCCTTTAAAAGATTATTTGAAAACATTATTTTGTTGGATTCTAATAGTGCTATTTTCATTAAAATATAAAACAAAATGGAATACGATGGTAGTTTCATTAATGCTTTTTGTTACTATTGGTTGTTTACTTTATTGGATTGGATTTGAGAAATTAAAGTACACATCTATAGGAAAATTACAATGGTTTAAAACTACAGGTTGGATTACATTACTAGGAATAATTCCCATAACAAAATATCTTGGTGATTTGATTTGGTTGAACCGTTTCACAACTAACATTATTTCTGCACTCAGAAATACTATTTGGCCAATTTCATTACTTCTATTTGTTGTCCTTTCGAATACTTCTTTTATACCAATTGAAAAATTTCAAATGCGATATCAAATTGGAAATTACCCTAAATCGGATTTAAGCAAAATGCATTTTTGGATTGCAAACAATACGCCTTTAGATTGCGTCATCTTGCCATCACCTGATGATGATAGTTTTTTATGCGAAGCTCAACGAAGTATTCCTGTTGGATATAAAGCGATTATTCATGAGCCCTTTTTCTTACTTCCTTGGTATAAAAATTTTTATTCGATTTATGGGGTTGGGCTTTTACCTAGCAATATTAATCAGCATGTTATTGAACGTGCTAAGTTGCTTTATCCTAATCGCCCAGACTCAACAATCGTTTCTC